>CALLZL010000027.1 GCA_937859575.1 uncultured Chloroflexota bacterium | reverse complement strand
TGAATGGGACGAGCGGATCGGCAGGCCCGATGCCTGGAAGGACTGGTGGGTCTGTCATCCCGACGGCAGCGCACCGGCGAAATCATACTACTTTATCGGCAAGGATAATATCCCGTTCCATACGATCATCTGGCCGGCGATCCTCAGTGGGCATGGCGACCTGGCGCTGCCATACGATGTACCAGCCAACGAATTTCTTAACCTCGAAGGTGAAAAGATGAGCACCAGCCGCAATTGGGCGGTCTGGGCGCATGATATCGAAACTCGCTATCAGCCGGATCAGATCCGTTATTACCTGACGGCCAACGCTCCCGAAACCCGTGACGCCAACTGGTCGTGGGTTGATTTCGTCCAGCGCAATAACAGCGAGCTGGTGGCCAACTGGGGCAACCTGGCCAACCGTGTGCTCAATATCGCCCAGCGCAACTTTGGTGCGGTTCCGCAGCCGGGTGCGTTGCAGCCGGCCGATCAGGCGCTGATCGCCGCCACTGAGGCTACATTTGCCAGTGTCACCGAGCTGCTCGATGCAGTGAAATTACGCGCCGCCCTCACCGAAGCACTCGGGCTATCGCAGGCGGCCAACCAGTACCTGAGCGAACAGGAGCCGTGGAAACTGGTCAAGCAGGATCGCGAACGGGCAGCCACAGTGCTGTATACTGCACTACGTACTATCGATACACTCAAGATACTGCTGTCGCCCTTCTTGCCTTTCAGCAGCCAGCGGTTACACGAACTGCTGGGGTATCAGGGAACCATCGCACCGCAGCCACGAATTGAAGCAGCGGTTGCCCCCGACGGAACGCCGCGCCAGGTGCTCACTGGTTCGTATGTGGTTGATGCGCGCTGGGCCCTGAGCGAACTACCGGTCGGCCAGGTACTGAGTGCCCCGGAACCACTCTTCCGTAAACTCGACGAATCGGTGGCCGAAGAGGAGCTAGAGCGGCTGCGCGCCAATGTGAGGAATGCATGAACGATGGTGTGATACGGGTTGTGATTGCGTTGGTGCTCGCCGGCGTGCTCTTTGCACGCGGGCGAGCCCAGCGCGAGCGGCCGCTGCAACAGCGGGCCCACGAACTGGCGGCGGCGGCAATGCTGGCGGCCGCCGGCTATAACATGGCGGTGCTGGGCGGCGCCGAGCTTGTGGCAGTAATCGCCGCTACCCTGGGCGGTGCACTCTTCCTCGGTGCACTGGTCATGCTGGTGCTCTCGCTGCGAGCCGGCGAACGCCGTGATGCCTCTGCTCAGGTCCAATCGATGGCCGACGAATTCCGCAACCGCGAGAAGTCATAGGCGGTATAATCACCCTGTTTCAAGGTATGAAAGGGTGATCGTATGCAGCCTGAGCAGCTTTTCGCGGTTGTCGATGCGCGCCGCACGGTGTTCGTTTCGCGCTTGATCGAGTATCTGCGACAACCCAGTATCAGTGCCCATGGCATCGGCATGGCAGAGGTCGCCGCCTTCTTGCATTCCTGGCTGGCGCAGCTCGGGTTTGCACCACGCCTGTTGCCGACCCCCGGATGGCCGGTGGTGTATGGTCGGCGTCGTGATCGACCCGGTGCACCAACAATCCTCTTCTACGGGCATTATGACGTTCAGCCGCCGGATCCACTCGATGCCTGGGTATCACCCCCGTTCGAACCGGCGATCCGCAACGGCCGGATCTATGCACGTGGCGCAGGCGATAACAAAGGCCAACATTTCGCCCAGTTACTGGCAATCGAAACCCTGCTCGAACAGACTGCCACCCTGCCGTGTAATGTCGTCGTGCTGCTCGAAGGCGAAGAAGAGGTCGGCAGCCCGCACCTGGCCTCGTTTGTACGCGAACATCGCGACCTGCTTGCATGCGACCTGGTTGTTACCGCCGATGGGCCGGTACACGAAAGCGGTCAGTCGTGCATTCTGTTTGGTGTGCGGGGCGTGCTTTCATTCGAACTGCGGGCACGCGGGGCGAATCGTGATCTCCATTCGGGAAACTTCGGCAATATCGCACCCAACCCGATCTGGCAACTGGTTCATCTGCTGGCAACCATGAAGGATGCCCAGGGCACGATCCTGATCGACGGTTTCTACGACCGGGTCGAACCACCAACCGCCCTCGAGCGCGCCGCGCTGGCGGCGCTCCCAGTTGACGAAGCACGTATCCTGCACGAACTGGGGCTGCATGCATTTGATGCACCGGCCGGCCGCAGTTACGCCGAGCGCCTCTCGCTCTGGCCCACGCTCACGATCAACGGCCTCCACGGTGGCTACGGCGGCAGCGGTTCGAAGACCGTCCTGCCGCATGAAGCGGTCGCCAAGTGCGACATCCGGCTTGTTGCGTCGCAGACGGTCGCCGACACCTTTGCCAGGCTCGCGGCCCATGTCGGGCTGCATGCCCCTGATGTCGAGCTTATCTTCCAGGGTGGCATGGAGCCGTCGAAGACCCCGCTTGATTCGGCCTATGCCGCACCCCTGCAACGAAGCCTGGCGGCCGTGCATGGGCGCGAACCGCTGTGCATCCCGGCCATGGGTGGCAGCCTGCCGGATTATGTCTTTACCCAGATCCTTGGTGTACCAGCCTTTGTTGTGCCGTATGCCAATCATGATGAAGACAACCATGCACCGAATGAGAATATTGAAGTCGAACGATTCATCGCCGGTATCAAAACCGGCATGGCAATCATGCAGCACCTGGGCCGCCTCAGCGCGAATGGCACCACTTCGGAATCGTAACACAATTTGCACTTCATACACCACAAAGGAGTATCATACGATGGCAGCGATCGGCAAACAGATCCATTCGGCCTATGGCGGGCCGGGCTGGCGACCGCGTGAGCGCACCACATCCGCCGAGATCGGGGCACTCTGGGCGGCATGCGGTATCGACAGCGAATGGCAGCGGCTCCGGTCGGTACTACTGCATCGACCCGGCCCCGAGTTGGCGGCCTCGGTTGATTCAGCGGCAGTGAATATGCTCGCACCGCTCGATATCGCCCGCGCCCAGGCCCAGCATGATGCACTGGCAGCTGCGTATCGCACAGCCGGGGTGCAGGTTCATTATGCTGATCCAGCCGGCGAACCAACCCCCAACCAGATGTTTATGGCCGATCTCTTCTTTATGACACCCGAAGGGGCGATTCTGGCCCGGCCGGCTTCTGAGGTGCGTGCCGGTGAAGAACGGATCGCTGCCCGCCGCCTGGCCGATATCGGCATCCCGATTGTGCGCAGTATTAGCGGCCGGGCTACTTTCGAAGGTGCCGACGCCATGTGGCTCGACGCACACACCGTGCTTGTCGGGCGTGGCCTGCGCACCAACGATGCGGGAGCCGCCCAGATCGCAGCCGTGCTGCGCGAGATGAATGTTGAGACGATCATCGTCGATATGCCATTCGGCACAATGCACCTTATGGGCATGCTGCGCATTGTCGATCACAACCTGGCGATTGCCTGGCCGACACGCCTGGTACACCGGGCGGTCGATGCGCTGCGCGAACGCGGCTATCAGGTCGCCTTTCTGCCCGACGACCAGCCAGGGGTAACCGGAACATCCTTCAACTTCGTCACCCTCGGCCGACGCGAGATCGTGATGGCGGCCGGTCACACAGCCGCGCAGGCATTCTACGAAGCGCTCGATATCACCTGCCGCACGGTTGAGGTCGACGAACTGGCGAAGGCGGCGGGGGCGATCGGCTGCCTGAGCGGAATTGTTGCGCGTGATCGGATGTGATGCTCTTCCTTACGTATCGGGGCCGTGCAGCGGGCCATTGGGCGAGATATCGGTGGGATCATTAGTGAGCCCGCCGGGCGGCAGCGGCACCGGGCCGTGCAGCAATGGATCATCAGTGGCATGCATCCAGCGTTCGAGGTGGGCGCGCAACTCGGCCAGTATTGCCGCATGCTGCGGATCGCCGGCCAGATTCTGCACCTCGTTCGGATCGAACACCAGATCGTACAGCTGCTCGTACGCCTGCGGCCGATCGCGCCAACCGGCGGCCAGCAAGACATCCTTGCTCAGGCCATCATCGACATTCGGCAGCACCGGGCTGTGTTCATCAAACCGGCGAATATACTTCCAGCGCCGGGTGCGCACCGCTCGTTGCGGTTCGTAGGCGGCATGATAGGTAACTTCGGCATAGATCGCGTCGTTCACCTCGCTGGCGCGGCCATCGACAAGCGGCAGCAGTGAGTTGCCCTGTAGCCAGGCCGGCGGCTGGATCCGCAGTAATTCACAGATCGTCGGGAAGATATCGATCTGCGACACAAGCGCATCACACACAAGGCCGCCGCGAAAACCACCCGGCCCACGCATGATCAGCGAAACCCCGATCCCATGGTCGGTAAGATTACACTTCATGAAAGGAAACGCGAGGCCATGGTCGGTCGTGCAGATCACCAGGGTATGATCAGCCAGGCCGGCGGCGGCGAGTGCATCAAGTACCGTACCGATTCCCGTATCGAGCCGGTGCAGCGACTGATTGTACGAGGCCATATCGCGGCGTGTCTCCGCTGTATCGGGCAGCGGTGCCGGTGGCCGCGTATAGTGCGGCCCTTCCCCGGCATCAGGAAATACACGGTGCGTCTCGAAAAAACCGACCGACAGAAAGAACGGCTGTGGCAGATCGGCAAGCGCGGCAGCCGCTACCGGCGCAACGTGTTCGGCATGGCCCGATTCAACCCACACCGTATCGTAGCCGATCTGAGCCGGGTCGTGCGCCTCGTGCTGTACGCCGAAGAGCGCGGTGGTATACCCCGCGTCGCGCAGGGTGTACACCAGGTGCCGGCGGTAGTCGTGCAGGGCAAAGCCACGGTGAGCCAGGCCGAGCATGCCGTTTGAATGCGGTGCCTGGCCGGTCAGCAGTGCTGCACGGCTGGGCGAGCATGTCGGTGCCGCGCTATGTGCCTGGCGAAACAACACTCCTTCGTGCGCCAGCCGCATCAGGTGCGGTGTCGCGGCAGCATGGCCATACGGCTCGATATAGCGCCCGGTGTCGTGCGAGTGAATATAGAGAATATTGGGAAGATCCTGCATGGTTGCTCCTTCTCATATGGTCTGGCCGAATCGGTTATACGACTCGGCATGGTATATACCGGATACATACCGTTGGCATGCTCACCCTCACCTTGCAGCGATATGCTAGAATCGGGTCATTGATACCTCCGATGCTCCCTGACCGCATGAAAGGAGAGCCGCTGCATGGCTGCCGCATGGAACCGGCGCTTCGAAACCATTCTTGCAATCCTGATCGCCCTCGTGACCGTTATGAGCGCAGTTGCAGCATGGCGTGCTGCGATTGCCGGCGACGCCGCCGGCAATGCCGATTTCGACGGATTAAGCGCTGCGATCAGTTATGAAGAGGCACGAGCGCTCAACGCCAGTACATCATACCAGCAATACCGTGCCTACACGCGCTACCTGCTCAACAACACTCTCGGCGATCTGCTGTGGGATGACGGGCAACAGGCAAGCGCAGAAGAGGCATCGATCCTGCGCCGCGATCGGCTACTGGCCTATGATCAGATGCTGATTGATGTCGATTTCTTTGAGTCGCGCTATATCAACCGCGACGGTGCCTATGATCGCGATCGGCAGTTCGATGCCCTGATGGCCGACTCCGAGCGCAACGACGACCTCAATCCGCTACCGCACTTTCAGGAGGCCGATCGACAGTACACCAAATCGCGGCTTCAGATCGCCATGCTGATCTTCCTCGCCTCGGCGCTCTGGTTTTTTACCCTCGCCGCCGAAATCAAACATGTCATCCGTTACCCGCTGGCAACCCTCGGCCTGATGGCGATGTGCGTTGCTATTGTCGGAAGCGCCGCCATCGAATTCTTCTAGAGGGTATACCATGTTTGAAATACAGGCTCCCGAACTTCCATCTCAATCGGCCGATGAGCAGTTCAAACGGCTGACGGCGATCCTGATCTCGAGTGTGACGATTATTGCCGCAGTGGCCGCCTTCCTGCAGACCGACGCCAGCGCACGGGCCGAGCGCGCCAACCGTGTGGCGCAGCAGTATGCGCTGCAGGCACTCGGCCTACGCGTCGCCGGCCAGGCGGATGTCGATTATGGCTACTATGGCGCAGCCCATACCTGGTTTCAGCTCGAAACGAATGCCGATACCGCCGATCAGAACGACGACCCGGATGCGGCACGCCGCTATCGTGCCGTACGCGACCGGATCGCCGATCTGTCGCCGATCCTCGCTGATCCCTATTTTGATGCACAGAGCGCCGAGACTGGCGGCCCATACCCGGATTATGCGGCGTATCAGGCCGACCGCTATATTGTTGCCGCAAGTGAATTCGACGAACGCTATACCGTTGCTGCCCGGCTGAATAATGCATGGGATGAGAAGGCCAATACGTATGTCTTGCACCTGACGATTCTGGCGGTTTCGCTGGCACTGTTCGGGCTCTCGACAACCATGGAGGGCTGGACACGCTGGATGTTCGTCGGGTTTGGCGGTACGCTGGTGACAATAGATCGGAAGAGCACACGTCTGAACCCC
>CALLZL010000026.1 GCA_937859575.1 uncultured Chloroflexota bacterium | reverse complement strand
ATCGGGCGTGGAATCACCTGGGGCCACAAGCTGCTGCTGCTCGATGAACCAACCAATAATCTCGACATCCCTTCGGCCGAGGTGCTCGAACAGGCACTCGATGAATTTGCCGGTACGGTCGTGGTTGTCTCGCATGATCGCTACTTTCTCGATCGCGTCGTTGATCGAATCATCGAAGTGCGCGATGGCGAGCTGACCGTGTTCGCAGGCGGCTATAGCTACTATGCCGAACAGATTGCCGCCCCGCCGGGGCCTGCCGTACCAGCCCCACCGGCACTACCGGCACGTCGCCGACGCCGATAAGAGGCGAAATTGCCCCGAGTATTCTTTTCCGGGTGTTGCGAGCGGCTGCGCCACTCGCAACACCCGGAAACAGTGTCTGAGGCGAAGCCCCATGGGCTTTGACGTCGGCTCTGCTACCGCACAAATGATCTACAACCGACAGCGCAGGTATGCTATAATGAGTCTCCCCCGGCAGATGTCGGGATCGACCGGCTGAACCGCAGGCACCGGTGTGACGAATATTCCGCAACGAATCGGTAATTATCTGCTTGAGCGCCAGATCGGCAAAGGCGGTATGAGCCAGGTCTGGCTGGCGCGGCATCGCATCCTCGATGAACGGGTCGTGGCAGTTAAGCTGCTGCTTTCGCAAGAGCCGGAGTGGGTTGATCGTTTTACCCGTGAGGCGGCGATCACGACGCGGCTACACCATCCGCATATCGTCCAGATCTTCGATCACGGCTACCAGGCGCCCTGCTACTACACAGTGATGGAGTATGTGCCTGGGGGTGCGCTGCGCGAACTCCTCAAGGATCGACGCCCACTGGCACTCGAGCAGACGCTGGCAATCTTTCGGGCTGCCGCAGCTGCGCTCGACTACGCCCATGCCCAGGGGGTTGTGCATCGCGATGTATCGCCGGGCAACATCCTGGTCGATACCAGCCGACCGCGTATTTTGCTCACCGATTTCGGCATTGCGCGCGAAGCGGCTCAGGCTGGCCTGACGACCATCAACAAAGTGATGGGTACACCCGGTTATCTTTCGCCCGAGCATGCCGCATCTGCTACCAGTGTCACCTACCTTTCGGATATCTACAGCCTGGGGGTGGTGCTGTTCGAAATGCTGAGCGGCACACTGCCCTGGGATCACTACCCCGGCATGCCTGATGCCAGCGGCGGGCCGTTTGATCCGCCACTGCCGCTGCGGTCGCGCGGTGCCGCTAACCTGCCGCCTGATATGGATCGGGTGTTGAACGTCATGCTGGCATTCGATCCGGCCAAACGCTACCCTTCGGCGCAGGCGGCCGTTGATGAGTGCGAACGGGTATTGAAGCGTCATTCGAGCACGACGCAGGTCGTGCCAACCCGGCTGAATGGAGGGCCGACAGCACTTGCCGAACTCCTCCCCGAGCCGGAACCCCATGCCGTCGAGCGTTTCCTCAGTGCGGATCTGCTCAAGGCACCGCTGGAAGAGTCGCGCCGCCATGCCGAAGCGCTTGCCGACCCGGGCACTATTGCTCGCCTGCTCGATAGCTGGAGCGCGGCCGGATGGTTCCGCCGCCCGTTACTCGGCCGGCAGGCACAGCTACGCCGCGTCACAACAGCCAATATCTATTCGTATACCCTGCGCCTGTTGTGTGAAACACGCGAGCCGGAAAAGCGCGTTGTTGAGCCGGATGTCAAGGCCGAGCGGATCAAAATCGAAAAAGAACGTGATCGCTGGGGTATCGAACTCCCCGCGCCTAAAGGGTTTCAAGAGGAAGCCGGGGCAGTGGTGCGCCTGCCTGGTTCGGCGCGCGTCACAAGCTGCACGGTGTGTGAGGGGATCGGCCGGATCACATGCCCGCGCTGCAAAGGCCGCCAGCGGATCGCGATCGCCACGCCGCCGGCCGCCTCCCAGGCGCGCCGGCGGCCGGCACCGGGGGGTGCGGCGGTTGCGGTGCCGGCGGGTGCAAATGCGCCAACCAGTTCGCCGGCGGCCCCACGCCTTGCCCCCTGCCCCGACTGCGAAGGCAAAGGGGCCTTGCGCTGTGATGCATGCCAGGGAGTCGGCCGCATGCTCGAACACCTCTCGACACGCTGGTATCGCCGTAGCACCACACATTCCTGCCACGACGAACTCCCGCCGGTTGATGAACAGTGGCTGTTGCGCAACTGCACCATGCGCGAGATATACCACGAACAGCAGCAGGGCGGCGTACGCGATGAGTGGCGGCAGATCCCACGCGTGCGCGACGAAATCGCCGCCTTCGAGCAGCAACTTGATGCAAGCACCCGGATCGTGTTGAGCGAGCTCGTGATCACATGTATGCCGGTCACCGAGATCATCTTCGATCTGAGCAACCGCCCGGTGGCCACCACCACACCAGCCACACCGCCCGATACCGGCCAGTTCGAGCGCTGGCATATCTTCGGCTTCGAACGTCGCCTGCCGCGCGACTGGCGTTTCCTCAACTGGGATCGGGTGGCAGCCGTCGCACTTGCCATCCTGCTGGTATTGACGCTCCTGTTAACAGTGCTGGTGATCACACGCTGAATGGTGCTGCACCACTTTCGCGCCCCATCAGTGGCAGGCTCACCGTAAAGCGCGATCCCTGCCCCACTACACTCTCGACATCAATATCACCGCCGAGCAGCCGGCAGAAATGGCGCGTGATCGTCAGGCCTAGCCCGGTACCGCCGTATTTGCGGGTGGTCGAGGAATCAGCCTGGGTGAAGGGCTGAAACAAGAGCGGCAGAGCTTGCGGATCAATACCGATACCGGTATCGGCGACTTCGAAGATCAGGCGCTCGGCATGCAAGCGCGCCGTCAGGGTGATCGAGCCATGCTGGGTGAATTTTGCCGCATTCGAAAGCAGGTTGATCAAGATCTGGCGGAGTTTGGTGGCATCGGTATATATTTCGACCGCAGCTTCGGGCAGCATAACGCGTAATGTGTTCTGGCCCTGCGCCGCCAGGGGTTGCGTGGTCGCCAGCACATCATGCACCAGGGCGGCCACCGAAACATGTTCGAGATCAAGCATCATGCGGCCGGCCTCAATCTTCGAGAGATCAAGTACATTGTTGATGATATTGAGCAGATGTCGGCCGGCACTACGAATACGCTGCAGATCGATCTCGATCTGGGCCGGAGCAGCTACTTCCAGTTCTTCAAGAATCATGTCGCTATAGCCGATGATCGAGTTGAGCGGCGTACGTAACTCGTGGCTCATATTCGAGAGGAATATGCTCTTGGCGCGATTGGCCTCTTCGGCAGCACGGCGCGCATCATCGAGTTCCTGGGTACGCCGCCGCACCTGAGCCTCCATCTCGGCCCGCAGCATGCTGCTCTTCAGCGCAAAGCTGATCTCTTGCGGGATGCGATTGTAGAGCGGCCCATCAAGCGATGAAGTCGCATTGAACGCCATATACCCCAGCTGCTCGTCGCCAACATACAACGGGCTAACAATCAGCACCACCCGCTCGCGCCGATCGAGCAGATCACGCGGTACCACCTCGCATGCACGAAACTGGAGCCCACCCTGCGGCAACACTGCCCGCCCACGCGCATCATAGGCCAGCATCAGGCGCGACCAACGTGCCGTTGCATCCGGCTGTTCATACAGCGCCATGTAGCACTGGGTCACACCAAACTGAGGCAACTCCTCGGCCACGGCATCAAACAACTCCACCTGGGTCAGGGTCGTCGCCATACGTCGCTGTGCCGCCAGATAGCCAAAGGTCACATAATCCGCCTTCAGGCGCTGGCTACCCTGAACACGTGCCTCGACTTCGGCGACGCGGGTGCGTAATTCTC
>CALLZL010000025.1 GCA_937859575.1 uncultured Chloroflexota bacterium | reverse complement strand
ACCTGTGCAACAGCCGACAGACGCGCCTGAAACGAGATCAGAGTCACGCCCCATTCCTGGGCAGGGGCTGCCGCCGGCGATTGTTCACCGGATTTGAACTGCACCTTGCCGGCATTGGCATAGAGCCGATACCCAACCAGCAGCGCCCGATCGCGGAGAAACTCCATGTCGCTACGATTATCCTGCATCACGTACTTATGCGTTATGGTGGTAGCCGTAACTTCGGCCGTCAGCCCGGCTTCAGATGCTATCTGGGATGCAATCTCGCTATCTTTCTTATCGAGAAAGGCGCGTGTCTTGCGTCCGCGATAGAGCCGGTGTGATTTGTCGTAGCCACGTATCACCAGCATGGTGCTGTACTGTTCGAGTTCCGGCTCGATAGCTGTGACCTCCCCTTCGAGGATGGTAATGCCCTGGCTGCCGGATCCCCCTAGTTTCAGCGCACCAATCACCACCGATACGCCCAGGTTGAAGACTGAGCCATCAATCAGGTCGAAGTTTGGATCGTGAAAACGCAACGTAAACATTGATGGTTGCGAGAGATCCTCCTCGACCACTGCATCAACGAGGTGCTCCATCACGGCCGGACCAAGATCACTGCCGTTGACCTTGATAAAGAACTGGCTAATATTGGAGATCGTGTTCGTCATAACGCCCTACTGTAGTGGTAATGGTGTCACGAGAATCACCTGCCCCGGCCGAAGGCGTCGCGGATCGCGGATCTGATTGCTATTGGCCAGGTGCCGCCAGACGGTCGAGTCGCCATACTCTTCAAAAGCAATACCGGCCAGGGTTTCGCCTTCAAGCACCGTTCGCATATGTTCACCGGGATTCCCGCCGGATGTCGGATTCTGTGCCGGGTAATCGCCTTCGGCTATCAGCTGACGAAACTCGACATCGACAGAGGATCGAACGGGCGTTCCATCCGACCGAAACATGGTGAAGGTTTCACCGATCGAGATAATAACCGCAGTGAACGACCAGAGGCTGCCCCATTCAAACCGTACATTCGGCGGCTGGCCTTTGTTGGTCTTCGCATTCACCTTGCGCGGGTTGATCTTCATCATCTCCCAGATCTTTTTCGTGATCGCCCGCACATCCGAGCCAGCGGCATAGCTATTGTCGTGCTTCTCGTTAGTGTCGAAGAGCAGTTTCAACTTGAGCGTTCCAATCGAGCCGCCAACAAATTCAAGGCGCGGCAGATCATCCCCTTTTGCCTCGTGTGGCTTCCACTCATTGGTTTTTGTAAAGCTGTATTCGCTCGGGTTAAACATACATTGTACCGAGCTGTTGGTGTCAAGGTTGGTGATCTTGGCTTTCGCAAGCTGACCGCTCGTCATACTGTTCTCCTTCGATCTATCGACCAATCCGCTCAGCATCGATTAAGAAACGCCGCCGTAACCGTGCATACACCTGCCGTGCCAATTCTTCGATGTCAGGCGTCGTCGTACTGCTGGTATCGCTCATACCGGTATCGCCAACCGAACTAGCCGGTGTATCACTCAGCGTGCGCTGCACAACGGCTGCCGGCCCGGTTGTTGGTGTGGCCCATACCGATTCGATGGCCCGTGCCAGTTCGCCGCCGGGCGCTGTGGTTGGCGAATCCAATCCTCTGGCCGATACGCCATCATCCATGAGCGGTGAGCCATCACTACGCCCAGCGATGGTGCGCGACAGGAGCGGCAACTTTCCACCCGCATCGCGGATCGGGACATTCGATCGTCGCACTGTTGCCGGTTGTGCCGGTGGGGTAAAAAGGGCATCAATCGCCGGTGCAGTGGATCGGGCAACTGGTAGCGACGTATCGGCTGCTGCAGACGTACGCCGTTGCGCCGCTACATACGCTACTGCCCGTGTTTCATCGCTGGTTGGCTCAGGCTGCTGCAGCCTGCGCGCGACCGCTTCGGCAAGCGGTAAACGACGCAGCGCCTCGCGACGAGCCGGAGCATCTAACGCACGTCGGCGCACCACTGGTGAGCCCACGCCGTGTGCGTGATCGGCGATCGGTGTACGGCCGTCCGTCGGGGCTAGCAGCGGCAGATGATCCGACTCGCTGGTCGAATTCACGCCTTGCGTAGTTGCCGCCAGTTCAATGGAGCGCAGCATACGATCAGCGGCCCGTGCGGCGCGAAGGACAAGCGGCTGTCGCCCGCCGGCAACCACCGATGGTGAGCGTACTGACCGATGACTAGTGGTCACACTCTCGCGATCAGGCGCATCGGTTGCCATCGACCGGGTTCGCTGCACGACGGGCATGCTGATCGATGGCGCAGATCGATCGACTGCCGATCCGCTCTGGAGCAACGTATGTTGTACGAATGCGATCTGGCGTCGGGCGGCTGGTGTATAGGCAGTATGCTGTATCGTTGATGGAGCAGCGCCATCCGCAAGTTGACGTTCCGCTGAAGATACCCAACGCGCCGTTCCGGGCGTCGCCTGGTCTGTCGCTATCCGCCGCACCAACGGTGAGCTGGCGGGTTGGTTCATATCGCCGTCTGTAGTGAACATTCGAGCAGCTTGTGGTGTGCCAATCCCCAGCGGCAGGCTCAGTGTGCTTGGCCGCACCCCTGCCGGCGCAAACACCCCACGCCCGGCCACCCGCTGCACCGCGCCAGCGGCAACACCACCCTCCTCCGTCGCTTCCGACCGTGCCACCCGCCGACCCACTACCGCCGGTGTCTCGGCGGCTGTCCGCCGTACCAGCGGCAACCCCTCTGCGCGGCTCCCGCTCTCACCGGGTGCTGCG
>CALLZL010000024.1 GCA_937859575.1 uncultured Chloroflexota bacterium | reverse complement strand
GATTAGTCGCCTTTGGCGGAAAGTATGTCCCGAGCACCGCCACGACTTGCTGCGGATCGCCACGGCCGCGAAAGGCGGTGCGCATGAAGAAGTGGGTCGCGGCCGGATCAACAAATTCGTGGTTGGTGGTGATGTTGAACCCTTGCTGAAAGAGTGTACCGGTAATGCGTGATACCAGGCCTGGTTCGTCGGGGCAATCAATCAGCAACAGATGCGTCGATGTTTCTGTATCGGTCATTGCTCAGCACGCTTCTGTTCGAAATACTGCAACAACCGGCTGATCGCCTGTTGATCTTCGGCACTGACCTGTTGTTGTTGGGCCAGTTGCAAGAGCATGCCGGCCTCGCGGGCCGCATCATCATAGCGCAGCATATCGCTCAGCACGATCGTATAGTTCTGCCGTGCTTCCAGGTTGTCGGGCTGCAGTTGCACAACCGTACCGAAGGCTATGGCGGCACGATCCATATCGCCGATACGTTCCGAGATCAGCCCAATAATCGCGTGGAGTGCTGCGTCTTCCGGCCGGGTTGCCGACGCGGCAAGATACCCTTCGCGCAATCGACGCAACTGCTCTGGTTCGGCCACCAGAGCGCCGACGATCGTCGTGATCTGGGCATCGAGGATGCGCGGATTGCGATCCAACGCGGCAAGGTACTGATCAACCGCTTCGGCCGAACGCCCCTGGATGCGCAGTAGCTCACCAAACCGCACGGTTGTATCGAGGTAACGCGGGTCGAGTTGCTGTGAGCGTTCAAGCAGCCGCTGAGCCTCGGCATAATCACCGCTCCGTGCTACTGCCGCCGCATATTCATTAAGAATCGATACATCCTGGGGCGCAACCTCAGCACCGCGCCGATACCATTCGATCGCCTGCTGCAAGAGCGCCGGGTCATTCTCGGGTGAGATCTGCTGGTACCAGAAGCTGTACATCCGCCCAAGGTTGGCATAATGATCTTTGTTGAGCGGGGCTAGTTGCTGTGCCCGCTCAAGCACCGCCCGTGCATAACTCATCAATTCCAGTGGCGTCTGCTGGAGAATAAACTCCTTCAGCGCAACCGGCTCTTCATAGCGCAGCAAGATACCCAGATCAACCTGATCACGGGCCACACCAAGCGTCTCGCCGGGTGTCTGCCGTGCCATCTCGGCGCGCATGGCCGTCAGGCTCAACATGCTGCGCCCCAGGCTCAGGTAGTAGAAATCCTGCTCGGGTTCCATGCGGATGGCATCAAGATAGAAGGTTGCCCCAATGATCTGCTGGTCGAGGGTTGCCTGTGGCCGCTCGGTATACGTCTGCCCTTGCTGAAAGCGCATGTCGGCATAGACATTATCGACATTCAGGCTCCAGGCGGCGATCAAGGCCAGTAATCCGACAATCGCGTACATGGCCAGCGCACCACCACGACCTTCGCGACGGTTTGCCGATCGCGTGTTTCCGGGCGCGCCCCGGCCTGTGGCCGATCCGCCACGCCGGCGGTTCCCCTTACTACCTTGTGTTCGCCCAGTGGTGGGTTGGGCTACGGCTGGTTTCGATTCATCTACCGCAACAGCTGCCGCAACAACTGCCGGGGCGCCAATGGTGCGTTCGATGGCAACAACCAGCGCCAACGCGATCCAGAAGAGCATGAGCGACGAAACAATTGGAATACCGGTCAACCCCTCAACCGCATGGCTTGCTACTGCGCTCATACTGGCGATAACCAACAGGTTGATGTGTCTGTCATCTATTCGGCGGAGCTGCCGCCAGGCCAGGGCAAAAAAACTCACCAGCACAAACAGATAACTCACCAGGCCTAGAATACCTTTGTTGATTAATTCATCGAGGTAGGCCTGATGCGAGCGATCCGGCGATGCGCCGCGCGCTTCTATATTCGCCAGCGCCGGCGGATACACCCGGTTATAGGCAACAAACATGCTCTCGGGGCCCCAGCCAATCACTGCCCGCACTGGATCGAGCATAATCAACTCAATTGCTCCACCGGTCTGATCATCACCAACCCAGATCAGCCGCCGCACCAGGCCGGTACCGCTATCGACTTCAAGCAGCCGACCCATACGCCCGATATATGGAACTTCACGCAGTTGCTCGAACAACGGTGCCTGGCTGAGGTTGAAGACCACCAGAAATGTCGCAACCACTACGGTTATCGTCATCTGCAGCGTTAGCAGCGCCGTCCACAACCGCTCGCGCCCATCGGCGTTGGTCATTGATCGGCGACGCGCCTGTAGTAATACGAGTGTGAAGAAGATGAAGATGCCGGCCGCACCGCCGATCCAGGGGCCACGACTCTGGGTGAAGAAGATCGTTATCAGCAAGAGCAGTGCAATCAGGCTTGCACCGCTGCCGCCAAGTAGATGCCACAGGCGTGTGGCTGAGGCCTGCCGCGGTGCAGCCCAGCAGAGCCCATAGCCTGTGGTGGCGCTCAGCGCAGCAGCAATCATCCAGAAGGGCCATTCGGTACCACCACGCCCCGGTGATGGTTGCACAACCTGTGTACCACCAGCCTGGTTGACCGAAAAAGCAATTCCGACAAGCAGAATATACCCAATCGCAACGACTCCCGGCATGATAGCTGCTATACCAATTCGATCCGCTGTATGTAAACGCAGTGTCGGCACCAGAAACAACCCCCCGGCGGCAATCAGTGCCCCCGGATATACCCACCAGTAGCGGAGATCGGCGGTTCGCACGACTGCACCAAACTGGAGGGCGGCATACGCCAGTGCCAACCCGGCCATGACGATCAGCAGGTAGCCGCCGGCCCACATCAGATCAGCCCGCGGCTGCGGCGTTGCTGTTGATTGCCGTGCTGCCTGGAACGAGCCTACCGCCAATGCCATGGCAAACGGCACAATCATAATCATATAGGCGGCAACAAAGATCGAATTACCCATCGTGGATGCCACCCGCGAAACAACATCACCGCGCCATGGCAATGGATCGAGCTGAAAGTGCTGGATCAGGCCATAAAAGACCGCAATCAGGCTTGCAAGTGTCGCCATGATTACCAGTCGTTCGATCTGGGCTCGGGTTCGCAGAAAACCAACTATCAGCACACCAAGTGCAACATACGAAAGATTTGTGTATGTCCCCTGTAAGCGCTGATACGAACCCCAGAAGCTGACATACGGCACTATCGAACCGACTGTCGCGATCAGAAATACCAGCACATAACATACAACCGGCAGCGCCAGGGGAAACGCATTGATGCGCTGCCAGATCCCTGGCCCGGCCTGTGGTTGTGTCTGCGCAGCCTCAGGCACTCGCGCATCAGGTCGCAGGGCACGCTCGATCACAGCAATAACTGCCGCTGCTGCCATGATGATCACAATCGCCCGTAACGTCGTTGCCTTATCAGGTTCAAAATGCCGTGAAGAGAGCAGGTTGAAGTAGTTTGGGATCAGCATCAGGGCAAGCAGCCAGCCACCCTCAATCAGACGCTCACACCAGCGCACAATAGAAGATTGTCGTCGCAATGATGGACTCCCTCGCTGTATGATGAGTGGGGGATCGCAGCCATGGGGTGCAACTGCACACATTGGCGAATGTGCTTGGTTGCTAGGATGTCAGTAATGCATGCTGCGGCTCTTGGCTCTTGCCCTTTGCCTGGAGTGCTCGCTCAAGCATTTCGCGGGCACTCCGACGGCTATGCTCGCTCACGGGTGTTCCGTCAAGCATCGCAGCAATCTCTTCCGCCCGCTGATCGTCTCGCAGCAGATCAACAAGTGTTTGGGTTCGGCCGGCGTTGAACTGTTTACTGATCGCATAGTGACTATCACCGAACGCAGCAACCTGTGGCAGGTGAGTAATGCAGATCACCTGGTGCTGCTCGCTGATACCCCAGAGTTTCTCACCAACGACCTGCCCGGCACGGCCGCCGATACCGACATCCACTTCATCGAACACCAGGGTCGGGATCTCGTCGACTCGCGAAAGTATCGATTTGAGCGCCAATAGCAGCCGGGCGCTTTCACCACCTGATGCAATCCGTGCCAGTGGCTTGAGCGGCTCACCGGGGTTAGGCGAGATCAGAAATTCAACGCGATCAATACCATTACGATCAAATGCCCAACGCTGCGGCGCCTGTGCCTCAACCGTATCGGATGCCGGCGCAGCAACGCCCGCCGGATCCGCCTGACGCGTCATGCTGACCCGGAACTGAACATGCGGCATTGATAGTTCGCGTACCGATTGCTCGACGGCCCGGGCGAGTTGTTCACCGATACCCCGCCGACGCCGCGATAGATCACCGGCCAGAGTGCCGATCACATCGAGCAACTGCTGCTCTTGTGTTTCAAGCTCGGCCAGGTATTCATCACTATGCGTGAGCCGCTCGATCTCGGTTTCCGCCGATTGCGCACGCACCAGTATCTGATCAATATCAGCGCGATACTTGCGTTGCAGATCTCGCAGGAGTGTCAGCCGATCTTCAATCGCTTCGATTCGCGCCGGATCAAACTCCATACCATCGCGATATATGCGAACATTGGCCGCCAGATCTTCGGCCGTATAGCGCAACTCGTGCGCCTGTGCGGCAAGGTGTTGCATCGCCGGGTCGAGCCGCGCCAATTCATCAAGCGCTGCACCGACGCCCCCAAGAGTCTCTATGACCGGCCGTAGCGCCCGCCGGTTCTCGTCACCGGCATAGAGCAGGTTGTAGGCACCAACTATCAGTTCGGTGATGCGCGCTCCATTCTGGAGCAGCGTCCGCTCACGCAGAAGATCCTGCTCCTCGCCGGGCCGCAGCTTCGCGAGACGCACATCCTCGAGTAGGAAGCGTAACTCTTCGATTCGTTCGGCCCGACTCGCCGCTGCCTGCCGCAGTGACGCTAACTCTTCACGTACCTTACGCAGGGCACCAACCTGATCGGCGACCTGATCACGCAACCCGATCAGACCACCATAGCGATCGAGCATGTCGAGGTGTGTACGAGTATTGAAGATCGCCAACCCCTCGTGCTGGCCATGAATGTCGATCAGCCGCCCACCGATCTCGCGCAGTACACTACTGCTGACGGCCCGACCATTGATACGTGCAACACTCCGGCCACTCTCGCTGTTGATCTCGCGCGATAGTATGATCTGATCTTCATCATCGCTCAGGCCATACTCTTCGAGGATCTGCGTCAGATCCCGCCGATCAGCGATACTGAAAACCCCTTCGATACGAGCGCGTTCCGCACCGGCACGCACAAAAGTCGCGTCCGGTCGCTCGCCGCGCAGCATCCCGAGCGCATCAATAATGATCGACTTACCGGCACCTGTCTCACCGGTGAGAACATTAAATCCCCTGCCGAGACGCAGATGCAATCGTTCGATGATCGCAAAATCGGTGATGTTCAGTTCAAGAAGCATGGGCTCTTGTCACGTTCGCAATGCGTTGTTCGCCTCGCACCATGTGCGATGAATCGCATGCAGAGTAGAAAAATTGTACCACACATGTGCTGATTGCAGCAATTTCCTACTCCCCTGGCTCAGCAATAACCGATGCGCCTTTGGCGGATTTTCGCCGTGCCGGGCGTTCGCCCTTGCCCTGGCCCCAGACGTGTACAAACCGCTGTATCGCAGTGACATGCGTGAGTACTGCCAGCACCCAGAATGCTATCGTCAGATATCCGCTGAGAAGTCCAAGCACCAGCACGATAATTCGTTCCGGTCGTTCCAACAACCCTACTTTACAGTCGTAGCCAAGTGCTTCGGCCCGCGCACGAATATAGCTTGTCAGGAGCGACCCGGTCACAATTGCATAGATCAACAGCGGCTCGCTCCCACCGATCTGGTGTATGTGGTAGTAGTAGAGCAGCCCAAAATAGATAACCGCCTCGGAATAACGATCAAGCGTCGAGTCAAGAAATGCCCCGTAGTTGCTTGCTTCACGCTTGACCCGCGCCAGCGCACCATCAAGCATATCGAACGAACTGGCAAATGCAACCAGCAATCCGCCCCAGACAAAATGACCAGTTGCGATGAGCCAGGCAGCCCCGCATGTCAGGAGTGTTCCTGCAATTGTCAGATCACTGGCGGTGATCGATGTACGCCCGAGGGTGCGCGCAACGACCGCGCCCGTCATATCACGGATCTTCGTCGTGAATGTCTCAGGGAACATGGGTCTGTCCTTCCAGCGTCACCGCTGCGCAATATATTCAAGAAATTCGTTCAGCTTTTCATCATCATAGAATGTGATTGTGAGCCGCACCTCTCGCCCACTCCGCACAAACTGCACTGGTGTCTGCAACACTTCTTCCAGTTCACGCTGCAATAACTGATCATCAGGGCTGGCTGCGGTGTCATGCCGTGCCGATCCTGCTCGCCGCACCGATCCTGCCGGGCGCTCAGTCGCAATACCACGCACCTGTGCGACAGCCGCCTCCACATCGCCCGTCTGCAACAGCAACTCACCAAGCTGCTCGGCCTGCCGCACACTTAACTCCGCATCGGTAATTGCCTGTAGTGCCGCCTGCTGCCGCTCATGATCTTCGATCTTCAACAACGCTCGCCCATGCCCGGCACTGATACGCCCATTCAGCAGCGCCTGCTGTGCGTTTGACGGTAGTTTGAGCAGCCGGCGCGTATTGGCAATCGTGACCCGGCTGTTAATACCAAGCCGCCGCGCTATCTCTTCATCACTCAGGCCAAATTCGTCCTTCAATGCTTGATAGGCATGTGCTTCTTCTAGCGGATTCAGATCGGCACGCTGCACATTCTCAATGAGCGCCAGCTCCAACAACTGTTGTGGCGTGGTTTCCCGCACGAGTATCGGCACCTGCTGCAACCCGGCTCGCTCGGCTGCACGTAAACGCCGCTCTCCGGCTATAAGCTCGTAATGCCCTTCGCTACGCTCACTCACAATCAGCGGCTGAATAATTCCGTGCTCGCGAATCGACGCGGCGAGTTCATTGAGCGCGGTTTCATCGAATATTGTACGTGGCTGACGCGAGTTCTGCCGAATTGAATCGAGCGCAACAGTACGCATACCCTCCGGGCGGCGATCAGCCGGCAAAAGCGCATCCAGCCCGCTCCCTAACCCACGACGTCGATTCATCAGCGCCCCCCTTGCTGCCCGATCCGGGTTATCATTTCATCGGTCAGAATACGGTATGCCTGTGTGACACGCCCCACCGGATCATATTCGCTGATCAACTGCCCGTAACTTGGAGCCTCGCCAACCCGCACACTCCGTGGGATGAGCGTGTCGAAGATTCGTTGGGGGAAATAACGCCGCACCTCTTCAACAACTTGCTGCGCTAGATTAGTTCGACCATCGTACATTGTCATCACTACCCCGATAATCATAAGTTGGGGATTGAGATGTTCCCGCACTCGATCAATCGTCCCCTTCAACTGCGCCAGACCTTCAAGCGCCAGATACTCGCACTGCAAGGGTATGACAACTCCATGCCCCCCCCTTAAGGGATTTAGTGTCAGAAGGCCTAATGACGGCGGGCAATCAATAAGAATGTAATCATCCCCCCGGATCACCGCCAGCGCGTCGGACAGCCGCCACTCACGCCGCTCAAGAGATGTCAGCTCGACCATCGCACCGGTAAGATCTTCGTTAGTGGCAAGAATATCAAAACGCTCGCGTCCGGTCGCCCGAATGGCTGCCGCTGGTGCGGCATGACCCATGATGACATCATACGTTGTCACCGTTAGATCACGCTTCGTGATCCCTAAACTTGTTGTCGCGTTTCCCTGAGGATCACAATCAACAAGCAGCACCCGTTTGCCGCGTAGCGCCAGCTCGCCCGCCAGATTTACAGCGGTTGTCGTCTTGCCGACACCACCCTTCTGGTTCGCTAATGCAATAACCTGGGTTGATCCTATACCGTTCGAGTGTTTCACGTTTTACACCTGCTGCGCACATGCCTGATGGTGAATACAGGTCATGCAGGAAGTAAGTTATTTCGAGTTGTATCGTACATCAACGTGTGGTAGTACTGGTTTATGCCACAATACATCAATGCTTCTCTTCCGCGCTGCCCTATTGTAACAGAAGGTTTCGAAAGGGGGTGAGTGGTTGGCCTGGCAGGAATCACGTCGTGCGAGCAATGCAAATGTTCGGCAGATGTGATTACATGTATCGCTCAGCCATCTCGCCAATCGCCGGCAGAAAGCTATTGAACATCTCATCTGCATTCATTATTCCATTAGCATTCCGCCTCAGGAGGGTAGCTCACATGCAGCGAATTCTAATCACAGGCATCTCAGGTGTCGGGAAATCAACCGTCACGCAGGAACTAGCACAGCATGGGTATACCGCCGTCGATGCCGACACTGAAGAGTTCTCGGAGTGGGTAGAGGTTTCAGACACATTAGCAGCCGCACCTGGTTCGCCGGTTGAAGCAGATCGGGATTGGGTATGGCGTGAGGATCGCATCGAGGAGCTCTTATCACGTGGTGGCATTGAGTTGTTGTTTGTCAGTGGTTGTGCAGCCAATATGGGCAAGTTCCTCTCGCAATTCAATCACATCATTCTGCTGACGACACCAGCCGATCTGACGGTTGAACGCTTACGGTCGAGAACCAACAATCCCTATGGGAAACACCCCGATGAAGTGGCTCGCATACTGAGTTTGAAGGAGAGTGTTGAACCGGTGCTGCGGCGTATCGCCGGGCACGAAATCGAAACCAGTGCTCCGCTTGCTAATGTAGTAAGCCAGATCCTCCAGTTTGTGCAGGCATAGTCAGATGCAGTGCTCATAGCACGGTGCAGCCTGGTACCGCTGCACCCAGCATACCCATACCGCCACTTACGGCAAAAAGCGCAGTGGATCAACCGGCCGGCCATTCACCAGTACCGTAAAATGGAGGTGCACACCGGTCGAGTAGCCGCCACCTGCTGCATCATAGGTACTTCCCATCGATCCGATCCGATCACCGGCCTCGACCTGATCTCCAGCTGAAACATTCGGCTGACGCAAGAGATGCCCATAGATCGTGCTAATACCTTCGCCATGGCTGATACGAACACAATACCCATAGCCACGGCACCAGCCGGCCTCGGTTACACGCCCGGCACGCGCAGCGACGATTGGTGTACCTGAACGATTCGCAATATCAAGGCCGTTGTGGAAGCTACGAAACGGCACCGTACGCAACCCGAAACGCGATGTGATTCGACCATATGTCGGCCAGACCCAGCGTGGCGGTGGTGGCGGGATATCGGTAATCTCAGGGAGAGCGGCAAACACATCGGCTGCTAATACCAGCAGGTCGGAACGAACCCATCCAACACCATAACTTGGATCCTCGACCATCGCCCATTCGGCATGCCGCCCCACCGGGCGCAACACCCGCCGCGCATCAAGGACACCCAACGGCGGATAGGCACGGCCGGGCCCCGAACGCAGAAAGGTGTCTGAGTCACGCACACTGCCGGTTGCCTGGGCGGTTATCTCGGCGATCGTCCCTGTATCGCCATATTTCCGCAGTGCCTCGGCAGATAGATCCTCGCGACCGCCAGGAACAAAGATTTCGCGACCCGCTTCCAGTGATGTTGTTCCATCAATTCGATTGGGTGCAAATAACAGAATAGCGACTGGATCTACTTCGAATTGTGCGGCAATCTGTGCGATGGTGTCACCCGGCTGAACGATATATGGCACTCCCGAAACACGGGGAATCCGTAACTCGTCTCCTGCCAACAGGACATCACGCTCATCAAGTCGATTGCTCCAGAAGATCGACTCGGCTGAAACACCGTATTGAGACGCCAGTTCACCAAGCTGTTCTCCCTCGATCAATATATGATAGTTATCAAAGATCGCCAGATTGCGATACGAGATCACACCATGGCCGATATCATCAGCTTCGATGAGTGCAGCCGCCGGTAACAGCATCTCTCCATAGATAATTGCCGGATCGCCTGCAACACCGACAACCTGGTGTGTATCAGCCACCTGATCGCGCAAGACACCGGTGGCCGGCAATTGTTCGACAACAAACAGACAAACACTAACAATCAGAATTGGTACAAGATGCAGGATACTATGGCGTGGTAGGGCTGCCAGCGCCGGACGTTTCAGCCGACGATCGACAGCTGGCTGTGTTTGTGCCGCACATGTGCCATGCAAGATGGAACGGGCATGTTCAACAGCACGCCGCTCACCACGGCCTTGCCGTAATGTCTGAGGGAAGAACACATACCAGAGTGCCAACCACCAGCGCACCAGTAACCTCCGATTACCCCGCATGAATCCGACAGCATTGTACTCGAATTGAGAAGAACTGTAGCACCTGCGTCGATCGCTTATCTCCTTCGTTCTTTGCCGGCTTGTGACTGTACATGTCACACAAGCAACATATAATCCCCCCCGGTGGCACAATTGCCGCCTTTGCGGCGTTTAAGGAGGTACACCCGATGGCCAACATCCGCGATATTGCAACACCCCGCGAGCCAACTGTAGATCGGCCTCAATTTCCTACCGGGTACATCTCGTCCGAAACCCTGGCTGAATTGCTCCCCTGGAGCCACGTGCGCATACAACTTGAAGCAGCCAAGGTCTACTGGATCGCCAGTGTACGGCCCAACGGCAGGCCGCATGTTTCGCCGGTGTGGGGCATCTGGCTTGACGAGCAGTTCTATTTCGATGGTAGCCCTGAAACCCGCCGAATGCGCAATATTGCCGTCAATCCGGCAATTGCAGTGCATCTTGATAGTCGCAACGACGGTGCAGAGGTCGTTATGCTCGAAGGGCATGCCCATCTGGTCGAGCAGCCACCACGCTTGCTTACCGAGCGAATCGCCGCCGCCTATACCACCAAGTACATTGCCGAAAAGTATGCACCATCACCCGACACCTGGGATCAGGGCGGGTTGTATGTCGTGGCGCCGACGGTCGTCATCGCATGGACAAACTTTCAGAAGAATCCCACTCGCTGGCGTTTCGCATGATCTGCAATCACACCACATTTTCGTAGGGTAACACCGGATCGCGGGAAGTTGTACGCCTTGACGGACGCTTCCCGCGCATGTTACTATGAAGGCCTAGCGTGTAACCATAACTGTTTTGCAGCAGCAAAAACATCTCAGCGGCCCACTACTAGGTGGCCCTCTGGAAAGGCCGACCGATGATCCGTGTAACTGTCGACAGCATCCGCGTCAGCCTGCTGACACAGCATCGCGTCGTCGTCCTGCGCGAGGCCGATAGCCGCCGCTATCTCCCTATCTGGATCGGTGCATTCGAAGCGGATGCTATTGCACTCGCACTCCAGGGGCACGAATCCCAGCGCCCGATGACCCACGACCTGCTGAAGTCGGTGTTCGCCGAGCTTGGTGGAACGATCCACCATATCCTGGTCAACGATATTCAAGATAGTACCTTCTTTGCGCGTATCATCGTTGAACAGGGTGGCCGGACGTTCGAAATCGATGCTCGCCCGAGTGATGCAATCGCACTGGCTGTGCGCAGTGATGTGCCGATTTTTGTCGAACCCCACGTCTTCGAACAGGTTGGTGTACTCTTTGATGAAGATGAAGCGGCAGCAACTCTCGAAGAGCCACCGGCGGCAACGACTGCTGAAGAACCGGCAACACCCGCCGAACCAGCAACCGAAGAGGATCTCTCGTTGTTCCGTGATTTCATTAATACCCTTGATATTGATGATGACGAAAATCGCAAGGATAAATCCTCCTGATTGGTGCTTGCCTGATCGATATTGTGGATAAGTGGCACTATTCTGTGGATAACCATGCCGCTTTGTGGATAAGTTGCCGATTGTTTCTGGAATGTAATGTGTACAGCTTGCCCTGTACGTGTATAAATATCGATCAGTAGAGCCCTCCTTCGGATACTGATTGAACATGTGTAGAACCTTCCACATGCCCATGGGATTATTCCTTCGCTCAGAAATCAGGTAAACCCCCGCTTCTCCACTATTCCACAACCCCTACTATCACGGCGGTATCTCTCTCTTCTTTATTCACATGGATGAGTCTTCTTCGTATGGATGAGGAAATCTCTTATTTGCCCGGAGATACTGTCTACCATAAGTGACGAAATACACAACACCAAAAACCAGTGAACCGGCATGTCGTTACGACATGCCGGTTCACTGGTTTTTAGCGCGGATGTCTGAGGTCTGGGTGTATTCCTACGAATGTATCTGCCGCCGTTCGGCAACCAGCCGTGGATTCAACTGCTCCACCGTAAGCCAGAGCACAATCACCAGCAAGACCCACAGCAACTGTTCGCGTATTCGCATAAACAGGTCGATCACATAGCGCGACTGTGGCATTTCGATCGAGAGGATCGTTAATCCACGGCCAGGCCAGGCCGCCAGTTCGGTTAACAGTTCACCCAGGCCAAACTGAAGTGCGATCCCGGCAGCAATCTGCCATATCACAGCAACCGAAACCATAACGACTGCAACACTCAGTGCACCGATCACATTTACATACCATGGTTGCGGTCGCATCGGTGCCGTGATCAGCAACGGCACTGGCATGGTTGTAAGCGCCAGCAGGCGCGCCGTGAGATCCTGTGGTGCCTGCCACTGGAGTTCGGCCTTAACAACCGGCTCAAGGGCCTGGAGACGCTGCCGGTAACGCATGCAGACAGTGCATGATGTCATGTGTGTTTCGAGTGCATCATCGACGCTTAACGGGTCGATGGCGATCTGCTCACGAACAGCGCCGCATTCCAGCATTATAGACCTCCCAACGCCGACGAAGGTCGCAGGATCGGGTGAATGAATGGGTGTTGGCCTGACTCCGGCCGACTCGCCGGGAACATTCGCGCCGGCGGCTGCTCCTGCTCGTGCAAAAGTGCCGCAAGTCGCTCCTTTCCACGCCGGATATGGCTCTTCACCGTATTCAATGGTAGATCAAGGACCTCGGCAATATCGGTGTATTTCATATCATCGAAGTAGTATAGCGTCAATACCAGCCGATAGTGCTCTTCGAGCTGTGCTAAGGCGCGGCGAACGTCACCGCGTAGCTCCTGCGAGTCGAGCGCCTGCGCCGGATCCGACCAGCGATCATCATCAGCAACACCTGCCATCGGATCCATATCGTCTTCATCAATAGCCGGTGGGGCGATCGGCAACTGCCGACCACGCCGGCGCAATTCATCGCGCCCAAGGTTTACCACCAACCGGTAGAGCCATGTGGTAAAACGGCTTTCGCCGTTATACTGCGGCAGAACGCGAATCAGGCGCATGAACGCCTCCTGGGTCAGGTCCGCCGCATCATCAGGGTTCTTGAGAACGCTCATCGCGATGCTGTACACATAGTGTTGCTGGCTGAGCAACAGTTGCGTAATGGCATCATTCTCGCCGGCTTGCGCCCGGCGGATAATATCAAGAGATGGCTCGGCCACCGTTTGTACTCCCTCGCCACGCCGGCCCGCACACTACAGGCCAGTGGGTACACGGGCTTGTGAGTTATACGTTGGGCGTCGTACAAAGGTTGCACGACGCCCAACGTATCTATGTGGTGATTTTATGATGAGTGCCGTGGCGGCTATTCGTAGATCCAGCGATCCGTGCTTCGCTCATTCTTCAGCAACTCTTCATCGCTGAAAAACAGATTGACCTCGTGCTCGCCGTTTTCGGCTGAGTCGGAAGCGTGGATCAGATTGCGTCCGATTTCGAGTGCAAAATCGCCCCGGATCGTTCCTGGAGCGGCTTTTACCGGGTTGGTAGCCCCAACCATCGTGCGCACCGTCTCGATGACATGTGCACCGCTAACGGCGATTACCACCACCGGACCCGAGCTAATATACTCAACCAGCCCGGCAAAGAAAGGCTTTCCTTCGTGTACCGAATAGTGCTGTCGCGCTAGTGCGGCATCGATCTGGATCATCTTCATGCCGATGAATTTCAGCCCACGCTGTTCAAGCCGCGTAATGATTGGCCCCATAAGCCCACGCTGGATAGCATCCGGCTTCAGAATGATAAGTGAACGCTCCATGTTTCTCCTAGATTGGTATGGCTTCGCTGATACGTTTTGATGCGCGTCGCATCTCCATCTTCACCAGGCCAAGATTAACCATGCGCTGTGTGATGACGGCGAGAATAATATCACGACTCGCAAGCATCAGGATCGATCCCTGTTCGGCATCGATGATCGAGTCGACCAGCCCACCAACGCCGATCCGCCTGGTCGCTTTGTCGATCTCTCCAAATACAGCGGCCGACATTGCACCCAGGATTTCCGCATCCTCTTCATCCATGAGAGTACTGGCGATCACCAACCCATCTTTGCCAACCAGTAGGCTGCCGATAACACCATCGATCCGGATCAGGTCTTCGACGATCCGCCGCATATTCAGGACCTTTCGCTATGGTAATAATGGTTCTTGCCGTGTGCGCAGATGCGCCGGTACGGCTTTCATGCACATATCGCACACTAGCCGCGCTTCCCCCCCGACCAGCCATACGCCTGGACGGCATCACGAATGCGACCTTGTTTGGTATAGGCATCGCCAAGGACACGATACAACCGGCGACGTGTGTCGCCGTCATCAATATCGGCACTCAGTTCACGAATATCGGCGATCATGTCGTCAAGCATTGCATTATGCCGGATCAGCTCTTTGTACTGCTGGATTGCAAGATCCGGTATGCCTGCCTGCACACCGACACGAGCAACGGCCAGCCGTAATGTAAAGTCTTGCGGGTCGCTTTCGATCAGTTGCAAGTACTCATCGAGCATGTCGTTGCCGGTTGCTGTCACGGGTGCTTCAGCGGTCGGCGCGACCTCGCGTGCTGCCGGAGCCACCGGTGGCGTCGAGGCTACCGGTGGTGGTGTGTTGATGCCGATCTCTTCATCCGAGAAGCCGAGTTCACTCAGCGGTACCGATTCGAGCGCTGAAGCACCCGTAACCGGTGCCGGCTCACTTGGCTTCGCGATCGTTCCTTCACTGAGCGATGCAAGTGCTTCATCCGAGAGGCCGAGTTCGCTGAGCGAGAAGGTTGACAGCCCGGCGCTCTCAGTTGGCTGTGAGGATGTTTCGGTTATCTGATCGCCCAGGCCGAGTGAAGCAATTTCGTCGTCAGAAAGGCCGAGTTCACTCAGCGAGAAGGGTGTCATGTCGCCAGGAGCATCGCTATCGCCGGCGCTCTCGCCCAAACCAAGCTCCGCAATTTCGTCGTCGGAAAGGCCGAGTTCACTCAGCGAGAAGGGTGTCAGTTCCGGCTCACTTGAGCCGGAAGCGGATGTTTCGACAACCTCTCCGTGCTCCAGTTCCGCAATTTCGTCGTCGGAAAGGCCGAGTTCACTCAGCGAGAAGGGCACGAAAGCTGCTTCGTCGGTTTCCGCAACATCACGGCTCAGCGTTTCCGGAACTGCCGTACTCGATGGCCCGCCACTCTCATCATCGGCATATTCGGCATCAAGGTCTATCACTTCATCGCCATCACGGATTTCGATCCGTGCTTCGTGCAACATCTGACCGATCATCTCGATCCGCTCCGCTTCGGCCTCCGGATCATCGACTGCCGCAATAATATCGGCAATATCGACAAACCCCTGACGCCGGCCGAGTGCAATCAGTTGATCGACCGCCGGATCACCACCGGATGCCGACTCTTCGGCGGCTGCCGGCGAACTGATCGGCACCCGACTCCAATCGACATCGCCGCCAACATCAAGCCCCGCCAGTTCTTCTTCGGTCAACCCGAGGCGCGAATCATCATCTTCGAGCTCGTCCAGTTCCTCCAGGCCGAGATCATCGAGCGAGAAGGGTTGTATGTCGGTATCGGCTATTGGAGAAAGCTCTGCTGGTTCCTGGGGTATAGCTGGTGCTGCGGACTCGCCCAGATCGGCCGGTTCGAGATCGAGTGCGGCGACTTCATCATCCGAGAGGCCGAGATCGGCGAACGAGAAGGGCTGTAATAAACCCGAGGCCAATCCTTCATCAATGCTCTCGATCTCAGGTTCTGTCGGGGTTGTTTCAGCCGTTGGTTCCGGTATCGCAGCCTCTGCGGCTGGTTGCTCAGGTGTGGTTGCACCGGCACCGGTATCGAGTATTGCAGGTTCGGAACTCAGGCCAAGTGCGGCAATCTCATCATCCGAGAGGCCAAGGTCAGCAAACGAGAAAGGCTGCAGTGCACCGGAAGACAGGGCCGATTCAATACTCTCGATCTCTTCGATCGGTGGTGTGGCTGCCTCGATCTCGGGTTCGGTTGTTAGCGCTGCGTCATCCAACGAACCAACCAGTGTATCAGCGGCTGAAGGCGCTTCAATTTCAGATTCTTCTGCACTCGATTCGCTACTCTCGGGGCTGAGACCGAGAGCAGCGATTTCGTCGTCGGAAAGACCGAGATCGGCCAGCGAGAAAGGCTGAATATCTTCGGCTGCCAGTTGCGTGGGTGGTTCAACAATTCCCGGCTCTTCGGCAGGCGCTGGTGTAGCATCGGCAGGTGTTGAGCCGGTAGTGGATGTCTCGGGCAGCAGTTCATCGTCATCGCGCAGCGAGACATCATCCAGCGAGAAGAGGCCGAGGTGCTCATCGTCGCGTAGCGGCACCGGCGGCAACGGCTCGGGTAATGGGAAATCACCGGAATTGCGGTGTTGTTTGAGTTTGTTGAACAGAGAACCTTCTTCGGCCGCCTCTTCTGCTTCCTGGCGCTGTTGATTGCGAATTGAGCGAGCAAACCCGGTTTCGGCCGGCTGATTCGGCTCTTGCCAGCTAAAACCGCGTGGCCCGAGCAATTCATCGTCATCGGCTGCTTCGATGGTCGTCGGCTCTTCGGCAGGCAGGCCCGAGAGTCTTGGGCGCGGCGGATCCCCCGGTGTATCTTCCAGCGAGAAGGGTTGCAATGCTGATGGTAGCTCAGCTTCGTCGAGTGAAGCCTCGGATGCATCGAGATCGTCGAAAGAGAAAGGCAGCAGATCGGGCGGCAATTGTTCGGCACTTGTCGGATCACTTGCAGTTAGCGGCATGTTGCCGGCCACTGCATCATCATCCAACCCGAGATCACTCAGCGAGAAGGGTTGTACCACATCCCCCTCAAGATCCACTGTTTCGGCAGTTGTTGTGTCATCGCTTGCTTCAGCCGGGATCTCGCCCTGTTCAAGGGCAGCGATCTCGTCGGCAGAAAGCCCGAGATCGGCGAACGAGAAGGGTTGGATCATACCGGCTGCCAATGCCGATTCAATACTCTCGATATCATCGGTGTCGCGCACCGGTGCTTCGCCCTGT
>CALLZL010000023.1 GCA_937859575.1 uncultured Chloroflexota bacterium | reverse complement strand
AAGTGATCGAAACGCTCACCGACTGGCGCATTCTGATACCCATATTCATCCTGACCGTCTTCCTGCCGCAGTTGCTGATTGCCGCCGCCAATATTGCCGTTGAGTTTATTGGTGATCAAAATACGGTGATCCGGATCGTGCCGTTCGGCATGCTGCTGGTCGGTTTTATTCCGGCATCGTTCTCGCTGATCACCGCCCTCGAAGCCTTCGTCGGCGAACGTGAACGCAACAGCCTCGAAGCACTGCTGGCAATGCCGATCAACGACACAACCCTCTACCTCGGCAAACTACTCTCGTCGCTCACGGCCCCATTGCTCTCGTCATTCCTCGCGATCAGCGTCTTTGCGATCTCGCTTGCCGTCCGAACACCAATGCTCTTCGCACAGGGGCTGACAATCGAATACTTCGTGATCATTCTGCTGCTGATCTTCACCAAGTCGATTGTGATGGTAGCCGGCGCCGTGATCATCTCAAGCCACACCACGAGCATCAAGGCCGCCAATCTGCTGGCAAGCTTTGTGCTGCTGCCGACGGCGGCGATCATCCAGCTGGAAGCATTGCTGGTGATTGCACAGCGGTGGGACATGATGTGGATCATTGCGGCCGGAATGGCGGTGATCGCAGCCGCACTTATTCGCACCGGCCTGGGGTCGTTCAATCGCGAAGAGATCCTCTCGCGCGAGCACGAGCAGTTGAATCTGCGCCGGATCGCAGGCACATTCGTGATGTTCTTCCGTGAATTCCGGCCGGCAGGGGTGAATCCCGATTCATACAGTGGGCTACGCTTTTCGCCGGGGCGCTTTTACCGCCACGAACTGCCGGCTCTGCTGCACGAATATCGCCACCCGCTGCTGATCGCCCTGATTGTTGCCGGAGCCGGCCTGGCCGTCGGGCCGCTCTTCGGCGGCTTCTTCGACCGTATCGGCCAATCGCCGCAACGGGTCGGTTTTGTCCCCGAACCAGATCTGGTGTTTGGGGTGATTACCGGGATCGCCAATGCACTGCGAATGCTGGCCTCGACATTCGCCTCGACCCTAAGTTTCGGCCTGTTTGCCATGCTGGTACCGTTTTTTGCCTTTGGCGGGGTCAGTTATATCAGTGTGGCGTTGGCGGCCGGTGGCGGCAGCTGGCTCGAACTCGGGCCGCAAAGCCCACTCCAGTTCTTGCTGGGGTATGTGCTGCCGCACGGGGTGGTAGAACTACCGGCGGCCATTCTTGGGGCAGCCATGGGGATCCGTATCGGTGTAGCACTCATGTCGCCGCCGAAGGGGTTCACCGTAGGCACAAACATGCTCTGGGCACTGGCGCAGTTTGCGAAAGTCTGGCTGCTGGTGTTGCTGCCGATGTTCGTGCTCGCCGGTATTTTACAGCAACTTATCTCGGCACAGTTGCTGCGCCTGCTCTACGGCTGAGTATCAAGTACCTCGCGCACCTTGCGTGCCAGCGCCGAAGGCGTGAACGGTTTGCCGAGAAAATCGATCCCATAATCGAGCCGGTTCACAATAATCGTGGTGCTGTCGGTATACCCGGATGTCAGCAGGACTTTGATCTCTGGCCGGATCTGGCGCAACTTCTCCATGAGGGCATACCCGCCCATATGTGGCATCACAATATCGGTGAACAGCAGATCAATATGCAGATCCCCGGAACGCTCGACAAACGCCAATGCCTCGGCACCATCGGATGCTTCGAGGACGGTATACCCCTGCCGCCGTAAGATCCGTGCCGCAAGCTGCCGGACGGTCGGTTCATCCTCGACAAGCAAAACGGTTTCACTACCTCGCGGGCTGCTTGATGGCTCATGGCTACGACTCATTCCCGCCCCCAATCCGATCATGCGTCGCTGTTCCTCCGAGATATCATCGGATGCCGTATGTCGCTGATTCATACAAGCCACAGACCTCGGTATTGCAACGTTGGTGAGGATGATCGACGGTTGTTCGGCAGACATGGTCTGAGATCGTCGCATGGGTCGGTACCTCCTTGCAACGTTTGCGTATCATCACAATAAGTACAAACTATGTTTTCGCCAAAGCACACCAAACCCAATCGGTTTTTACCGTTTGTTAAGTATATCACAACATGCTGCAAAGCTGTTGCACGAAGATGACATTTTCAGGGCAAGAAGAACCAGGTGTGTTGTAACCAGTGTCGTAATGGTTCGACCGTTGCGGGGTGTCAAGCACTCAGGTGTGTTGCCGGCTACACGCAAGCGGTTGTTGCTTTACGTCGATCATTATATAACACATTGGAGCGGGGGTATGTATACCGCCGGTATAGCGAGGAATCGGAATGATACAGCAGAAACTCTCACACCCCTATAGATTGCTGGCAACCGCGTTGATACTCGGCGGGCTGGCTGATCTCTTGTTTAATGGGCGCGCACTCGGTATTTCGGTGCCGTTGTTCGTTGCGCTTGGCCTGGCCGCCATGCTGTGGCATGCACATACCGAAGGGCGGCAGATCGGCGGTTCTGCCCTGGCCGCCGGTGGTGCGGCGCTCCTGTTCGCCGGGTTGCTGGCCGTACGTGCCGATGCACTCCTCACTACCCTCAATCTCCTGGCACTGCTTGGCCTGCTGCTCCTGTTGGTCACCGCCGCTCACCAATCGCTTCCCAACCGGCTGAGTGCGTTGCTGGGGCGCATGGCCGCTGCACTCGGGGCGATTGCCGGCACGCCATTACCACTGGCACTTGCCGGTATGCGCACCGTGCCGCTCGAACGACTGCATCTGGCCGGTGCCGCGCCAATCGGCCGTGGCCTGCTGATCTCGATCCCGATTACCGCAACATTCACCATCCTGCTGGCCGGTGCCGATGCCATCTTCGCCGGCTATGTCACCCAGATCCTGACGCTTCAACTACCATTTGCCCCAATCACCGTCTTCTCGCATGCCACCACTGCCCTCGTCGCAGCATGGCTGATCGCCGGCCGCCTGATCACGCCCCTGACCCCCGCCCCGCCGGCGCCGGCTGTGGTGGCTGGCGCGCCCGCGCTGGGGGCGGGCTCCCGCCCCCCCAGCGGTGGGGAGCGCCTCCCCCCCCGCCCGCCGCTCCACCACCAGACGCTCCGCCGCGACGCCGTCGAGC
>CALLZL010000022.1 GCA_937859575.1 uncultured Chloroflexota bacterium | reverse complement strand
CACCGATCGGTGGCGATATGGGCATGCCCACCTGGCCAACCACCACCGGAATGCCATCGATAGACCTGCCGCCACCGGCCGAATTACCGACCGGCCGCGAGAAACTGCCGCGTGCGCCCGGTTTCGAGCCGATCATCTCGGGGCGACTGGTGGTGGTTGGGATTGCCGGATTGCTGACGCTCGCCGCAGCTGCGGCGGTTGTCTTCGGCACCACCCCATGAGCGACTACGAGGGTATCGCCCGCTACTACGACCTCGACCACGACAGTTTCGGCGATGATATTCCCTTCTTCCGCGAGCTGGCGCGCCGTGCCGATGGCCCGGTGCTCGAAGCCATGTGCGGCACCGGGCGGGTGCTGATCCCACTGGCCCGCGACGGCCACCGTGTCACCGGGATCGACAGTTCGGCAGCCATGCTGGCCATCGCCCGTGAGCGCGCGGCAACCGCCGATGTTGCCGATCTGGTCGATCTGATTGAAGCCGACCTGCGCACCTTCAGCAGCCGGCGGCGCTTCAGCATGGCTTTTGTAGCGCTCAACTCCTTTATGCACCTGACCAGCACCACGGATCAACTCGCCGGCCTGCAGGCGCTGCATCGTGTGCTGCGCCCCGGGGCGACACTCGTGATCGACCTGACGGTTCCCGATTTGCGCAGCGCCGCCGAACGCGATGGTGTGCTGGTGCTTGATCGCACCTTTTCACTCGCCGAGGGGGTTGTGGTGCAGAAGTATGTTGTGCAGCGCCTTGATCCAGCCGCGCAGATCAGCCGTGTCACATTTATCTACGATGAAATCAGCCGGTCGGGTGGCATCCAACGCAGCACGACTGAATTCCAGTTACGCTGGATCTACCGCTTCGAACTCGAACATCTGCTTGTTCGGGCTGGTTTCCACCTCCAGGCGGCCTACGGATCCTACGAACTCGACCCCTACAGTTCGGCCGGCGAACACATGCTGGTGCTGGCAACCCGGGTGTAAGGCTGTGGGATCTGGTGGTCGCAGGTTCTGGAAGACCCGACACGCTACCCCTGCCATGCCCTTCCACTCGGAAATTCATATTCATCGAGGCTGGCCGGCTTCATGGTGATGCTATAGCCGGCTGCTTCGGGCGGCATATAGCGGCCATTGCGCATCACCACCGGATGCTCGAAGTGTTCGTGCAGGTGATCAACATACTCAAGCACCCGGTTTTCGAGGCTGGCGCTCACGGCGATATAATCGAACATCGACAGATGCTGCACATATTCACATAAACCGACCCCACCGGCATGTGGGCAGACCGGCACGCCATATTTGGCGGCCATCAACAACACGGCAAGCACCTCGTTCACCCCGCCAAGGCGGCAGGCATCGATCTGGCAGAAACTGATGGCCTGTGCCTGGAGCAACTGCTTGAAGATCACCCGGTTCTGTACATGCTCACCGGTCGCGACACCGATCGGTGCCACCGCGCGGGCAACCGCCGCATGCCCCAGCACATCATCAGGGCTGGTCGGCTCTTCGATCCAGAGCGGGTTGAACTGTGCCAGTTGCGCCATGTTGGCAATCGCTTCCCCAACATCCCACACCTGATTGGCATCCATCATCAATGTACGATCCGGCCCGATCTCTTCGCGGATGATCCGGGCCCGCCGGATATCGTCGGCCAGATGAGCGCCGACCTTCTGCTTGAGATGGGTAAACCCACCGGCAACCGCCTCGCGCAACAATAAGCGCAGCTTCTCGTCGTCGTAGCCAAGCCAGCCGGCCGAAGTGGTATAGGCCGGGTAGCCTTCGGCCCTGAGCTGTGCTTCGCGGGCAGCCTTGGTCGGCGCGTGTTGTTCGAGAATCTCACGCGCTTCGGCCGGCGTCAGGGCATCGGTGATATAACGAAAGTCGATACAACGCACCAGTTCGGCCGGGCTCATATCGGCCAGCAGTTTCCAGAGCGGCTTACCCTCGACCTTGGCATACAGATCCCACACCGCATTCACCACCGCAGCGGTTGCCAGATGGATAACCCCCTTCTCAGGGCCGACCCAACGCAGCTGGCTATCACCGGTAATCATGCGGTAGAAGGCACCCATATCGGCCGTAAAGCTGGCGAGTGTCTTGCCGATGATCAGTGGTGCCAGCGAATGGATTGCTGCCACACACAACTCATTCCCACGCCCGATGGTAAAGGTCAACCCATGCCCCGCCAGATCCGGTGTGTCGGTTTCGAGCACCACATAGGCCGCCGAGTAGTCTGGATCGCGATTCATGGCATCGGAGCCATCGAGAAACCGTGAGGTTGGAAAACGAATATCACGGGCGACGACTCCGGTGATTGTGAGCGACAAACCGTTCCTCCTATTCCATAGCAAACGGAAGCTCGACCACCACACCACTGATCGCGCTCCCGGTGATCTGGAGCCTGGTATCGGGTGCGGCATGGGCCGAACGGACATAGGCCAGCGCAATCGGCCCGAAGCGCGGCGATACTATCGCACTCGTCAGATCGCCGGCCTCTTTCCCATCGATCTCAAGTTTTGCCGGTGCGGCCGGCAGCCCATCAAGGCGCAGGCCACGCAGCTGCTTTGCCAGCCGGCCACGACTCTCCATGCGGGCGATGATCTCCTGGCCGACATAGCACCCCTTGGTGAAGCTGATCGCATCGAGCAGGCCGGTTTCAAGCGGAATATATTCCAGGCTCAGCTCATGGCCGAAGGTGCCATACCCTTGCTCGATACGCAACTGATCGAACGAATCTCGGTCGAGCTGTGCTGCCCCGGCGGCCACGAGGGTATGCCGCAATGCATCCACCTGCGGCTGTGGCACAAACAGGGTGAAACTCGGGCCGCCAAGCGGCAACCGGCGTGCCAGCCACACCTCGGTGCCATCGAATGCCACCCGCGTGATACCATGCAGGGCTGGTGTGTCGAATGCGCCAAACACCTGCCCCAGCATATCGGTTGCAGCCGGCCCATAGAGCGCCAGCTGGCCATGGCTGCGACCAGCCGGCTCAAGGGTCACCTGGTCGTTAAAGAAGATATTCTTGCGCAACAGACTATAGACCGGTGCGCCCTGATCGGCGCTTGTCACCACGAGTAGGGCATCATCGAGGGCATGTACCGTAAGCAGATCAATAATCCGGCCGATCGGGCTTGTCAGTACCGTGCGTGCCCCCTGGCCCGGCCGCAGCGCGACAATATCGTTGGTTGAAAGCCGGTGCAACAACTCAGCCCGATCACGGCCGCGCATCAGAATGCGCCCGGCAGAATCTTCAGCAGCAAGCGCGGCACCGCTCAACGCTGCTGTATAACCACTCGAAATCGCAATATCCTGCGTCATATCATGGCTCCTCATCCCCGGTGCAGTGATCGCCGCAACCATGCGGTACCGCCAGGCAACGCGCTCAACCGCCACCCGGCGGAAATAGATCATCGGCAATAGCAAACCGTGTGCATCCATGATAGCATACTCATAACCATCACGAATGAGGAGCACGTCATGATCAGCGACGCAGATAGGAACGCTGCACCTGAGCCGATCGACGAAGAGTTGCTGCGGGTCGTGCGTCACGAACTGCGCACACCGGTGAATCATATTATTGGCTATGGCGAGATGCTGCTCGAAGAGCAAGCACTTGGCCGGCATCCAACCGCACGCGAGCTTCTCGAAACCATCCTGGCCAATGGTCGTATGCTGCTCGAACGGATTGATACGCAGCTTGCGCTGGCAGCCACCAATGGGTTGAGCGCCGATCTGCTCGCATTTCGCCCCCTCCTCAATGATCCGCTTGTCGCAATCATCACGGCCGGCACGAGCCTCGACGAACAACTCGAGCAACCATTGACCGATGATCTCCAGCGCATCATCGCTGCCGCCGAACGCCTCTTTAGCCTCGTCAACCACGGCCTCGATGATCAGACCGTTGCCCGCGATCATGCCGACCATCACATGCTGCCTGCTGGCTCCGAGAATCCATTACGTGGCAGCTTGCTGGTTGTCGATGATAACGATAATAACCGCGATATGCTTTCGCGCCGCCTCGAACGCCTTGGCTACCAGGTGGCAACCGCCGTGAACGGTCGGGTGGCCCTCGAACTCCTCCACCAGGCATCGTTTGATCTCATCCTGCTCGATATCATGATGCCCGAAATGAACGGCTACGAAGTCCTCAGCGCACTGCGCGCCGATCGCACGCTGCGCCACATCCCGGTGATCGTCCTCTCGGCACTCAACGAGATCGATAGCATCGTACGCTGTATCGAACTCGGCGCCCAGGATTATCTGCCCAAGCCGTTCGACCCGGTGTTGCTGAACGCCCGTATTAGTTCGTGCCTCGAACGTAAACGCATGCACGACCACGAACAGGCGTATGTCACTGCTATCGAAACCGAAAAACGCCGCAGCGATGCCCTGCTGAATGTAGTGATTCCGATTGGCGTCGCTCTTTCAAACGAAAAACATTACCAGCGCCTGCTCGAAAAGATCGTGATCGAAGCCATGGCGCTCTGTAACAGCGACGGCGGCTCGCTCTATTTGCGTACCGACGACGACCAGTTGCAGTTTGTCATTTTGCGTAATCGCTCGCTTGCAATCGCCATGGGGGGCACCTCGCCTACCCCGATTGAGTTCCCACCGCTTCGCATGTACGACCCGGCCACTGCTACCGCCAATGATCATTATGTGGTTGTTCGTACCGCCATTTCAGGCAAAACGATCACTATCCCCGATGCCTACGACACCACCGAGTTCGATTTTTCCGGCACGCGCGCTTTCGATCAGCAGACCGGTTATCGCTCAACGTCGTTTGTTACGGTGCCGCTACACGATGAAATTGGGCGGGTGATTGGTGTGCTACAGCTGATCAATGCTATCGACCAGGCCAGTGCGGCGGTTATTCCGTTCGATGAAGGAATGCAGCAGATGGCCGAATCCCTCGCGACCCTCGCCGCTGCGGCATTGGTATCGTATGATCGCGAACAACGGCTGCGAAATGAGATCGAAGA
>CALLZL010000021.1 GCA_937859575.1 uncultured Chloroflexota bacterium | reverse complement strand
GCGCCGATTCTGGTGCATACCGAGATCGGCACGGTAGCCCACGAACTGCTCGATCTCCTCGAAGCGGCTGCGATCGCCCCGCAGCATGTCATGCTCTGCCATGTCGATCGCAACCCGGATCCGGAGCTGCATCTGACTCTGGCGCAACGTGGTGCCTTCCTCGAATACGATACACCGGCACGCATCAAGTATCAGCCCGAAACCGTAGTGATTGGCCTCATGCAGCAGTTATTTGCCGCCGGCTATGGTGATCGGGTGCTACTCGGCGGCGACATGGCGCGCCGTTCGTATTGGCGCGCCTATGGCGGCGGCCCCGGGATCGACTATCTGCTGACGAGCTTCACGCACCGGCTGCATCGTGCCGGGTTTGATGAAACCGCACTCGATATGATCTGGTATCGGAATCCGGCGCGTTGGCTGGTGGGGAACCCCGCTCGCTAGCGGCATGCCGGCACCGGCGCGAAAGGTGCTATGATATCTGCCGGCGTTATGGTGACGCCCGATGGTGTAAAGCAGAGGAGCTTTCGTATCATGGAGACCACCGCAACGGCGCAGGATCGTCAACCGAGCATCCCGCATCTGCGCCGGCAAGGCTCGGCAACTCAACTGATCGTCGATGACCGGCCGATGCTGGTGCTCGGCGGCGAACTGCACAATTCGAGCGCTTCGAGCCTCGATTACATGCGCCCGATCTGGGAACGGATGGTGGCGCTGAACTTCAACACGCTACTCGCGCCGATTTCGTGGGAGCTCATCGAAGCGCGTGAAGGCGAGTTTGACTTTCGCTTACTCGATGGACTGGTGCATGATGCACGCCGCTATGGCCTGCGCCTGATTCTGCTCTGGTTTGGCAGCTGGAAGAATGGTCAGTCGAGCTATATTCCAGGCTGGGTCAAACGCGATACCGGCCGTTTTCCGCGCGCCCAGCTCAGCGACGGTACCGCCGAGATCCTTACCCCAATCGCCGCGACCAATCTGCAAGCCGATGCGCGAGCCTTCGCGGCACTCATGCGCCATCTGCGCGCCATCGACGGCGAGCAGCATACGGTGATCATGGTGCAGGTCGAAAACGAAGTAGGCATTCTCTCCGATTCGCGTGATCGCTCGCCGGCGGCCGAAGAGGCATTCCATAGCGCGGTGCCGGATGAGTTGATCAGCTATCTTGTACAGCACCACAACGATCTCGTGCCCGAACTGCGCAACCATTGGCAAGCCGCCGGTAGTCGCACGCAGGGAAGCTGGCCTGAGCTGTTCGGTGCCGGCCCTCACACCGATGAGATCTTCATGGCATGGCACTATGCTCGCTATGTCGATGGGGTCACTGCTGCCGGCAAGGCTGAATATCCGCTGCCGATGTTTACCAATGCCTGGCTTAACTACCCCGGCAATCAGCCGGGCGATTACCCAAGCGGTGGGCCATTGCCGCATCTGCTCGATATCTGGCTGGCCGGCGGGCCGCAGATCGATCTGCTGGCTCCTGATATCTACCAGCCCAATTTTGCCGAGTGGTGCGCCGGCTTCACGCGGCGCGGCAATCCACTTTTCATTCCCGAGATGATGCCGACCGATGCCGGAGCACGGCAGGTGTTTTATGCCATCGGCCAACACGATGCGATCGGTACCTCGCCCTTTGCCGTCGATTCGCTGCAAGATCCGGCACAAACACCGCTCGCTGCCAGCTATGCGGCGCTGGCACAGGTAGCACCGATCATTCTGGCGCACCAGGGGCACAACGCCAGTGCCGGTTTCTTGCTCGACGCCGATACCCCCGTGGTGACACACCTGATCGGCGATTATGAGCTGGAAATTTCGCTCGATGAGGTCTTCTTCTACAAAGCCGAGATCGGCTATGGCCTGGTTATAGCGATGAGCCGCGATACGTTTGTCGGAGTCGGCAGCGGGTTTCGGGTACGCTTCCGCCCACGGTCGGGCAGCGGCCGGATCGGCATCGAGTCGGTTGACGAGGGGGTCTTCCGTGACGGACGCTGGATCCCGGGGCGGCGCCTGAATGGAGACGAGAACGACCAGGGGCGCACCTGGCGCTTCAGCAATAAACAGATCAGCATCGAGCGCTGCACCGTCTATCCATACGAATAGCCAGGGGTGCCGCCGCATGCCAGGCATGCGGCGGCACATCTCGTACCGGAACAAGCGATCAGGCTGCTGCACGATCCGGTGTGCGCAGCAGATCGGGCCGGGTTGCACGAAACCAGGCGATGGTATCGTGGAGCGTGTCGCGGAGCGGGCGAAAGCTGACGCCAAGCTCGGCAACGGCAAGCGCCGACGAGAGCGGATGCGGATCGATCAGAGTCTCAACCCCCGCCAGTGTGGCCAGCACCGGCCGGCCTGTCAGCCGGCCGTATGTCTCGGAAACCCAGCCATAGGCGTAGGCGAACCAGCGTGGTGCCTGAATACGGGGTGTTGCGACACCACTCAATGCTTCGACCTCGCGGAAGATTTCGGCAAAGCTGAAGAGTTGCGGGTTGGCAAGAAGGTAGCGCGCGCCATTGGGGGCATGCAGTGCGGCCCGGATCATGCCGTCGGCAACATCACGCGCATCGGTGACATTGCCATACCCCGGCATGATCACCGGCAACTCGCGGTTGAGCAGGCTGAGGATGATCTGCCCGGCGCTGGTCGGCGCGCTGTCGCCGGGGCCGAACATCCAACCCGGCAACACACGCACTACCTCAAGTGGTGTGCCGTGAGCCAGAAATGCATCGATTGCCTGATCGGCCTCGAGTTTGCTACGAAAGTAGAGATTGCTGAAGACCAGTTCATCGGGCGGGGTTGCCTCGGTTGCGGGGTTGGCTTTCCCCAATGTGCCGCTCGAACTGGTATGCACGACGCGCCGCACCCCATATGCTTCGGCGGCTCGCAGCAGCGCCATGGTTGCATCAATATTGAATGCCTTGAGCGTCGGCCAGTGATCGCCCGGCTGATAGTATTCGCGGAAATAGGCCGCTGTGTGAAAGACCGTATCGTGGCCGGCCAGATGCGGCGCAAATGCCGCGATATCGGCCAGATCACCCGTGACGATCGCAACATCCAGGCCAGCAAATACCTGCGCCGCCTTCTGCTGCGAACGTGCCAGCACCGTGACCGCATGCCCCTCCTGTAGTAGCTGTCGCACCAGATTGCTGCCAAGCAGCCCGGTGCCTCCCGTCACAAATGCACGCATTCGTTTCCCCTCTCTTGCGGCGTTTGACAACGCCTTGTATACTGTTGCATGGAAATGAGCTTTTGCTCATGTTTATAATATGAGCAAAAGCTCATGTTGTCAAGCCATACACGAGGGAGCAGCATGGAGTCGCACACCCCCGCCATGCGGCGGCAGCCGCAGCAGAGCCGCAGCCAGGAGCGTGTCGAGCAGCTGTTGAATGCCGCCGAGCAGCTGTTTGCCGAGCGTGGTTATCGGGGGGCGACAACCAACGCAATCGCGGAACACGCCGGAGTTCCGATTGGATCACTCTATCAGTTCTTCCCCAACAAGGAGGCGCTGTTGCATGCCGTAACGGCGCGCTATAGCACTGAAGGGGCCGAGGTGCTTGATGCCGTGCTTGATGCCGCACTACCGGCCACAGCACTGGCCGAGCGCTTTCTGGCGGCCATGATCGAGTTTGGGGCGCAGCGCATCGCCTTTACGCGCATCGTGCTGCAATCCGGCGGCGAACCGCAGCTGCAGGCCGCGGCAGCCGCGGTACACCATATGCTCCAGCAGCGCTTCGTGCGCCTGATACAGGCGCGTGCCCCACACCTGCCGGCTGAACGCATGCGCCTGACTGCCGATGTGAGCCTGGCGGCCGTCAATGCACTCCTGGCGCTGGCGATTTCGCGCAAACCACTTGGCGAGCCGGCAGTTCACGAGGTGCTTAGCGAGGCACAGACCCTGCTGCTGGCGTATCTCGCACAAGTCAATCCGTAACGATACGAATACCGGGGGGTGTATGCGCCCGGGCCGGCCGTACCCGATTTATCGGATACGGTCGCTTCGTGTGCCTATCACCCGTAACTAGATGCGCCCGGGTGTGTTTTAGCTATGTAACGTTGTGTCGTATCTTTGAAAGGAGCGGTATGAAGCATCTGAAGACAGGCAGCGTGCGCCCATTGCGCCGACTGCTGCCGTTACAGGTTGCCGGCATGGTTGTACTGGTGCTATGGGTACTGACGCCACCACCGGCGATCGGTAATACCAGCCCCAACGCCGGTGACTATTTCATGTTCGCCAGGGCTGCCGGCGATGGCGGCAGCGATGATCCAAAGGTGTATGAACCAGTATGCGACGATGCCAATGACAAACAGGCCGATATAAGCGGTAGCAACAGTATCTTCGCCGGCCGGATCCATAGCAACGCCGATCTGGCGATCTCCGGCTCAGATAACCAGTTCCGTAATACGGCTTCACCCAGCCCCGAGCTGACCTATGGCGTGAATGATGGCGTATCAACCAGTGGCTGCCAGCTGCAAGCGGAAAACTCGAACACCTATAGCAGCGGCCTGCCGCTCAATATCAGCGGCAGCGGCAATGCCGCCTCGATACAGGGGCCATACCAGATCGGCGCGAAGGGCTGGCCAGGCAACCTGGGCGACTTCCTTGACGCCAATGGCATGACCTTCGGCAACAATGTGGCTCAGGTGCTGCCCGGCCGTAGCTGTGATGTCGGTTCACTGACGCGGAGCGGTACACTCGAAATCACGGCGGCCGATCATGGCAAAGTTGTGTGCAATGGCGGTGATCCAATCAAGATCAGTGTGTCGGGCCTTGGCACACCGAATATGCCCTTTCGTATCACGATGATCTCGCACGGCCTGATCGAGATCAGTGGTTCGAACCACTATCTTGCTCCGGCGGCCGCGGGGGTACTCGCCTGGACCGACCAGCGCTTTGATGATGAGGCTACCAGTATCAAGATCGCCGGCAGCAACGTCAATATTGTCTCGCGGGCGATCCTGTTCACACCGCGCAGCGGCCAGGATGTCTCGGGGTCGAACAGCGCCCGGTTGTGCATCCAGATGGTTGGCCAGGGCGCACTGAAGGTCGCCGGCAGCAATGCCACCTTCGGCCCGCTTGCGAGCGGTTGCTCGGGCCGGCCACGCGTCTATCTGTCGGGCATCTTCCGCTAGCTTCGCATTCACATCCACAGTGGTGGTGAGGCTGATCCAGACCGAGCGGCACAGGCCACGGTAGCGAGCCCCCCCACCACTGCTATCACCGCACAAACCTTTCCAGACCTTTGGGCTGCCTCGCCGCATGTCGTACGCACCCACTCGCATGAGCAACCGACGCCTGCGCCGGCCCGGCATCACGCGACCAGTCGCCGACAGAACCCTACCGCCGACTGGTCAGTGAGATCGCACCGCTGGTGGTGATCTCTTTACCAACCGAGAGCGGAAACGCAGGAGGGCGTATGCTACAATACGGCATATACAAGCGCAAAGGCACTGTCGATCACCACATTCACCGCCACAATCGCACGGCGACGGATCGTCGTTCGTGGAATCGTCCAGGGTGTCGGATTTCGCCCGTTTGTCTACGGGCTGGCGTTGCGCCATGCATTGGCCGGGTTCGTCTATAACGATAGCAATGGCGTGACGATCGAGATCGAAGGTGCGCCGGCGGCCCTCGATCACTTCGCGCAGACCCTGGCCGATCAACCGCCGCCACTTGCCGTGATCGAGCAGATCAGGAGCGAAGAACTGCCGCCATGCGGTGCTACCGACTTTACCATCAGCGGGAGCCGGGCCGGCGATCTGCGCCAGACGCTGATCGCCCCCGATACAACGATCTGCTCCGATTGCCTGCACGAGTTGTTCGACCCGCACGACCGGCGTTATCGCTATCCGTTTATCAATTGTACGAACTGCGGCCCGCGCTTCACGATCGTCGAAGATATTCCTTACGACCGCGCCAACACTACCATGCGTGTGTTTCCGCTGTGTGCTGCATGCCGCCGCGAATATGAAGATCCGCTTGACCGACGCTTCCATGCCCAGCCAAATGCCTGCCCCGTCTGTGGGCCGATGTTGCGGTTCGAACACTGGCCATCCCAGCCGACCTCCGCCGACGATCCAATTGTGGCGGCTTCCCAGGCATTGATCGATGGAATGATCCTGGCGATCAAAGGGCTTGGCGGCTACCACCTGGCATGTGACGCCACCAATACTGCGGCGGTCTCTCGATTACGCCAACACAAACGGCGCGAAGCCAAACCATTTGCCCTGATGGTACCGGATCTCGCTACAGTCGAGCAGTTATGTTATGTCGATGCAGCCGAAGCAGCGCTGTTAGAGTCGCACGCCCATCCGATCGTGCTGTTACAGCGCCGGAATGACGCGGCACTGGCACCCGACATCGCACCGGGCCATACCACCCTGGGGGTGATGCTGCCATATACCCCACTACACCACCTGATGTTGCATGGCGTGGCGCAGCAGCGGCCAGCGCAACCGGTGGCACTGGTGATGACCAGCGGTAACCTGAGTGATGAACCGATTGCCTATGACGACGCCGACGCACGGCAGCGGCTGGCAGCAATTGCCGAAGGGATGCTCAGCCATAATCGTACTATTCATATGCGCTGCGACGATAGTGTGGCACGCATTGCTGCCGGTGGTATCCAGCTCGTGCGTCGCGCACGCGGCTATACCCCGGCACCACTGCCGCTGGCCTTCACATGCCCGACGCCCATGCTGGCTGCCGGCGGCCAGCAGAAGCATACCTTCTGCCTCGGTAAGCAGCAGCAGGCGTTCCTCAGCCAGCATATCGGCGACCTTGAGAATCTGGAAACACTGACGGCATTTCATGAAGGTATCGCACATTTCCAGCGCCTGTTCGACATCACACCCCAGGCGGTAGCCTACGACCTGCACCCCGACTACATGGCGACACAGGCGGCACGTGCGCTGCAGTTACCACATGCCATCGGGGTGCAGCATCATCACGCGCATATCGCCAGTGTGCTGGCTGAGCATGGGGTGGCAGGGCCGGTAGTCGGAATTGCTGCCGACGGCAGCGGTTATGGTAGTGATGGTGCGATCTGGGGTTGCGAGGTGCTGCTGGCCGATCTTGCCGGCTTCACGCGCCTGGCACACCTGGCGTATCTGCCGTTAGCGGGTGGCGAACAGGCCATCCGCCAGCCGTGGCGGATGGCTGCCACATACCTGGCCCATACCTACGGCAACACCATGCCGGCGGATATCCCGTTCGTCCGGCAGCTCGACCAGCGTGCCTGGCGTGTGCTGACCCAGATGATCGAGCGCGGCCTGAACTGCCCACCGACATCGAGCCTTGGCCGGCTCTTTGATGCGGTGGCGGCGCTGATCGGCCTGCGCGGTATCGCACAGTACGAAGGTCAGGCGGCGATTGAGCTCGAAATGATCGCCGAGCCACAGTGCGAAAGGTATCCATTTGCAATTGGCGGCGGTACCCCGGCACAGCTTGATGTCCGGCCAATGATTGTTGCGATTGTCGCCGATCTGCGGCGCGGGGTTGCAATGGCCCGGATCGCCGGGCGCTTCCATGCCACGCTCAGCGCCATGCTGAGCACGATCTGTATGGAAGCCTGCCGGCAGACCGGCCTGACCCGGGTAGCGCTCAGCGGTGGTGTTTTTCAGAACCGGCTGCTGCTCGAATCACTCACGGCACAACTCGAACAGCAGGGATGTACGGTGCTGCTCAATCGTCGCGTGCCGGCCAACGACGGCGGCCTGAGCCTCGGGCAGCTTGCGATTGCCGCAACACAGCTTGCACAGGGAAGTGCAGCACGCCTGGTAGGATAGGGAAAGAAGGAGCTATTATGTGCCTCGGAATACCCGGCCAGATCATCGAGATTGTTGATGCAGCCAACCAGATCGCCAAAGTCGAAGTATCGGGCGTCAAACGCAACATTAATATCGCGCTGGTGCAGGCCGAGGGTATTGCCCCCGGCGACTGGGTATTGATCCATGTCGGCTTTGCCATGAGCAAAATCGACGAACAGGAAGCAGCCGAGACTCTGGCGCTCTTGCACCAGATGGGCGAAGCCTTTGCCGACGAGATGGAGATGTTGCAGCGCAGCCAGATCGAGTAGGCCGCTGCTGATAGCCGTCGTCTACACGAGGGAGGATGTGATGCATGCGAGCAAAACCAGCTATACACCATACCACTGTGCCACCTGTGCCGATGAAGCGCGATCAGCATTGGTGGTAGCGCTGATCGGGGATGACATGGCCCGGGTCGATATTGACGGCGATTTGATCGAGTGCGATATCAGCCTGGTAGACGCAATCGCGGTCGGTGATAGTGTGCTGGTGCATGGTGGGGTTGCGATTGCACACGACGCCGGCGATGGCACAGATCGGCCGGCCTGCACCCCCGACCGGCATAGCGCGGAAAGTAGGAAATGATGAAGTATGTTGATGAATATCGCGATCCTCAGTTGGCACAGCAGATTGCCGCCGAAATTACCGAGGTGAGTGCCGGCCGGCGGCTGAAGCTGATGGAAGTCTGTGGTGGGCATACCCACACGATCTACAAACACGGCATTGAGGATCTGCTGCCGCGTACGATCGACCTGGTGCATGGCCCGGGCTGCCCGGTATGCGTGCTGCCGATGGGGCGTATCGACGACGCGATTGCAATCGCCGAAACCGATGGTGTAATCTTTACCACCTTCGGTGATATGATGCGCGTACCGGGATCTCGTGGCAGTTTGCTCGACGCACGTGCACGCGGTGCCGACATTCGCTTCGTCTATTCACCACTCGATGCACTCAAACTGGCACGTCAGAATCCCGACAAGCAGGTTGTCTTTTTCGCCATCGGTTTTGAAACCACCGCACCTTCGACGGCCGTCACGCTGCTGCGTGCCCAGGCCGAAGCAATCAGCAACTTCTCGGTCTTCTGCAATCATGTAGCAGTTATTCCAGCCATCAAAGCAATTCTCGATTCCCCTGATCTGCAGCTCGATGGCTTTATCGGGCCGGGGCATGTCAGCATGGTGATCGGATTGCAGCCGTATGAGTTTATCGCCCGCGACCACCACAAGCCGGTGGTGATCGCCGGTTTTGAACCACTCGATATCATCCAATCGGTGGCGATGATTGTGCGCCAGATCGTCGCTGCACAACCGGCGGTCGAGAATCAGTATGGCCGTGTCGTTCGGCCGGAGGGCAACCGCAAGGCACTTGAAGCCATGGCCCGTACTATGGAGTTGCGGCCGTTCTTTGAATGGCGTGGTCTGGGGTTTATCAACGATAGCGCCCTGAAGCTACGAGCAGATTTTGCACCCTGGGATGCCGAATTACGTTTTGACGTACCGGGGCTGCGGATCGACGATCCGAAAGCATGCCAGTGCGGCGAAGTGCTGCGGGGAGCGATCAAGCCCTGGGAATGCGGTGTCTTTGGCACTGCATGCACCCCCGAGACCCCGATCGGCACCTGTATGGTTTCGTCGGAAGGGGCGTGTGCGGCATATTTCAACTATGGCCGCTTCTCGATGGCCTCCGAACGGATTGAACTCACCTGACGAGACCACGATCCTTTGTGTAAGGAAGTAGCATGACAGCTTCACCCAACCCGACCCGCCTGACCGATGTTCCCGAGGTGCTTGCCAAGATCGAGCGGGTTCGCCAGGCGCGCAAGAAAGCGTTCCATCTGCGCGAAACCCATATCACGCTGAGCCACGGTAGCGGCGGCAAGGCCAGCCACAATCTGATCGAAGGCATCTTTGCACCGGCATTCACCAATCCGCTGCTCGACCGCATGGACGATGCAGCAAGCTTTGCCGTCAGCGGCGAACTGGCATTTACAACCGATAGTTATGTCGTGTCACCCCTCTTCTTTCCCGGTGGCGACATTGGCAAGCTGGCAGTGCATGGGACGATCAACGACCTGGCAACCACCGGTGCCGAGCCGCTCTATCTGTCGGCGGCCTTCATTCTTGAAGAGGGCTTTCCGATCGATGATCTGCGCCGGATCGTTCGCTCCATGGCCGAAGCCGCTGCCGACGCCGGCGTTGCGATTGTCACCGGCGATACCAAGGTGGTTCAGCGCGGCAAGGCCGATGGGGTCTTTATTACTACGGCCGGGGTCGGCCGGCGCCGCCACAGCCACCCGATCAGCCAGAATGCGGCGCAACCGGGGGATGTGGTATTGCTGAGCGGGCCGATTGGTGATCATGGCATTGCGGTGATGCTGGCACGCGAAGGGCTTGAGCTGGAAACCGATCTGCAGAGCGACACCGCCGCGCTGCATGGGTTGGTGGCTGATCTGCTCGCTGCCGTAGGGCCGGCCGTACACTGCCTGAAGGATCCAACACGCGGCGGGCTGGCAACCACACTCAACGAAATTGCCGTCGGATCTGAGGTTGCGATCGGCCTGGAGGAAGCGGCGATTCCGGTGCGGCCGGACGTACGTGGTGCGTGTGAGCTCCTGGGGCTGGATCCGCTGACGATTGCCAACGAAGGCAAACTGATCGCAATGGTGGCCGCCGACGACGCCGATGCCGCCCTGGCCGCGCTGCGCAACCACCCGCTTGGCCGCGAGGCGGCGATCATCGGCAAGGTGCGTGCCGAACCGGCGGCGCTGGTCTTCCTGCATACCGAGATCGGCGGGACACGCGTACTCGATATGCTGGTCGGCGATCCACTACCGCGCATCTGCTGACCCTACTGCCTGGTTCCGCTCCTGGTGATGCATGTGGTGGGGCCCGGTAGCTGCCCCACCAATAGGCGATCTGGCGGGT
>CALLZL010000020.1 GCA_937859575.1 uncultured Chloroflexota bacterium | reverse complement strand
CGGTTGAGCGAGCGTTTCATGCGGTGCCCCCCCCCCCTCCGTACAATTCCCATCAGAGGGTTACCGCCATTAGCAGCCAGGCTGCCAGCAACGGGAGAACAATGTGTCTCGGGGGCCTTGCGGCCCCCGGGCCGGGCGAGTAGCTGTATTAGCCACCCGTGATACGGGTATTGGTCGGCGTCACCGTCGGTGTCGGCGTATTCGACGGCGTCGGCGTACTGGTCCGGGTCGGCGTCCGCGTGATCGTCGGCGTCGGTGTGATCGTCCGCGTTGGTGTTGCCGTGCGGGTCGCCGTCGGCGTGCGTGTATTCGACGGTGTCGGTGTGATCGTCCGCGTCGGTGTTGCCGTACGGGTCGGTGTCTGCGTCCGCGTCGGCGTGATCGTCGGTGTCAACGAGCGCGTCGGCGTCTGCGTAATCGTCGGTGTATTCGTCCGCGTCGGTGTTGCCGTACGGGTCGCCGTATTCGACGGTGTCGGCGTAATACTCGGCGTCAGCGTGCGGCTCGGCGTCGGCGTGATCGTCGGCGTGCGCGTCTGGCTCGGCGTCGGCGTGATCGTCCGCGTCGGTGTTGCCGTACGGGTCACTGTCGGCGTGCGTGTAATCGTCGGCGTGCGCGTGTTGGTTGCGGTAGCCGGGATATTGGTGCCGGTTGCCGTGCTGGTTGCGGTACGCGTCGCCGTCGGCGTACTGGTCGATGTTGGTGTCTCGGTCGGCGTTGGGGTACTCGTCGCCGTATTCGCCACCACCACCGGTGTATTGGTCGGCGCGCCTGCCTGGGTGAAGCCGGCTCGTAGCGGCATGGTAAAGCTTGATCCGAGCGGAACCTCGGCACCCAGCGCCGGTGCAAGTGGGAAGACCGGTTTGTAGTCGCCGCGCACCGAAACTCGCGCATAGCATGTATAGATCGGATTGCTCAGTGCCGGGCAGGGCGTGGTATCGACGCCATCGATATCATCGGCCGGGTTTCCGTTGCCATCGTTTGAGGGATTGCCGTCACCATCGACATCCCAGACAGCCGAAATAAGGATGTAGGAGTCGACCACCCTGCGGTAGGGCGGATCGGCGGCCGGCAACGCCAGAAACTCATCGGCAGTCAGCAGGCCGGTCAGGGTTCCTTCATCGGGGCGCCCGTCGCCGTCAAGATCGCGGCCATACTGATACATATCGGCCACCCGATAATCGACTCGCCGCCAACCATCGCGACGGCTGATCGGGTCATAGGCCGGCGACGGCTGCGAGGCGAGTGGCGGCGTAAAGATATCGAGCCGTCCGTCGCCATTGGTATCGCGGCCATACTGATACATATTCGCGGCGGCGGTATCGCTGACACTCAGGTCGATCAGGCGGCGATAGCCGGCCGGCTGGGTACCTTCAGCAATCAGGCCGGTGACTGTGTCGATCACCCCATCACCATTGGTATCGGCGCCATACTGAAACAGATCGAAGCGCCCATCGCCGTTGGAATCGACGGCATCACGAATGCCGTCGGCGTTGGCATCACTCAGCATCGCATCCGGAATGCCATCGTTGTTCAGATCGTGCATATTGACGAATCCGATACCACCGCGCGAGCCGGACTCGCCGCGAACCCGCATGATGATCTGGTTGTAGTCGAGCTGTGCGACACCATCAGTCTGCACGTCAAGCCAACGGCTACCGAACTGACCACCTTCCTGGGCGGCATTGTTCAGCGACTGCATATTCATGAAGATCAGACCAAGATCAACTGCCGCAGCAAGGAGGAAGAAGATCAGGGTTGCTGTGAGCGCAAACTCAACCATTGCCTGCGCTGCTTGTCGTGAGCGATGGAACATCGTCTCTCTCCTCACGGTATTCGACATGCGAGACCGTTCGCGTAGTTGGGGTTATTGCCAAGGCTCTCGATCGAACGCTGGGCAGTTGCCTGGATTCGCATCACACCATTGTTCCCCAGGGCGGTGCCAACAAAATTAACCAACGGCGTCAGCGGTTCAACAGACGTATCGATCGTCACTTCTATCGGTTTACCGAGTTCTCGTGGCGTTCCGCCAACCAGAACCGGCGGGTAGCCGATTGTCACTTGATTGGTAAAAATATCAACCAGCACATTCTGATCACGCGTCTCGGCACCACAGGCATGATCGGCAACACCGATCTCACGCAGAATAGCGCAGACACACGGGTCGGTTCCGGCCTCGGGGTAATCCGGCAACTGTGCCGGCAGGTTATCCGACCATGCAGCCGTACCATCACCACGGCGCATAGCGAGCAATTCAACAGTGGGCGGTACCTGGGCTGCGGCCTCGGCACCATCACGTGCCGCCCGCCATACCGTTGTGTAGTTATAGATATACCAGCCCATGTCGATAATGCCGAACAGCAGCGTCAGCAGCAGGGGCAGCAAGAGCGCCAGCTCAACCAGCGACTGCGCCTGTGGTCTGGTCTCTTGTGATTCAACGGTGCGTCGGTTGCGCATGATCATCTGCCTTGTCTTCTACGGTCTGTCGTCTATTGCTATTATAGGCCTGCAGCGCAAGCAGCAACAATAGGCCTATAGTACTGAACAGCGGCATTGGCAGTGCCCTGGCTTGCAGCACACATGAACACATTGCTTGACAATGGTTCTAATACCTTCTATAGTCATATCCCTGATTGCATGATGCAATGTATCGTTGCTTGATCACGCAGAGGCCAGCGGGACGAGAAGATCGCCGGGGCCTCTTTTGAATATATAAGGACGGCCGTTTATGGCTGATAAACTTGTGATCGTCGAATCACCGTCGAAGGCAAAGACGATCCAGAAGTATCTTGGGCCGGGGTATCGGGTGGAAGCATCACTCGGCCATGTGCGTGATCTGCCGAAGCGTGATCTCGGAATCGATCTTGATGGCGAATTCGAACCGATCTACGAGGTATCACCCGGCAAAGAAAAGGTGATCGCACAACTGAAGAAATCCGCCCGCCAGGCCGAGGCGATCTACCTGGCGACCGACCCGGATCGCGAGGGGGAAGCAATCGCCTGGCATATCACCCAGGCGGTCGGTATTGCGCGCGCCAAGCCGATCTATCGGGTCGTCTTCTCGGAGATCACACGCAATGCAGTGCGCCAGGCGATCGATTCGCCACGCCAGATCAACCACAACCTGGTTGATGCCCAACAGGCGCGCCGCGTCCTCGATCGGCTGGTCGGGTATAAGCTTTCGCCACTTTTATGGGATAAAGTGCGCCGGGGCCTCTCGGCCGGGCGTGTGCAGTCGGTTGCGGTGCGCCTGGTGGTCGAGCGTGAACGCGACATCGAAGCCTTTGTCGCCCGCGAATACTGGACGATCGAGGCTGATCTGGCACAGCGGCCATTGCGCGACCCTCGTGATGTCTTTCGGGCCGTACTGATCGAACGCCATGGCGAGAAACTCGATAAATTTGCGATCGAGCAGACCGATGCCGCTCATGCGATTGTGCGCGATCTGGAAGGCGCCGCCTACATGGTGCAGAAGATCGTGCGCCGCGATAAGCGCCGCTCGGCGGCACCGCCGTTTACCACCAGCACCCTCCAGCAAGAGGCCGGCCGTAAGCTTGGCTTCTCGGCCAAACGCACCATGATCGTGGCGCAACAGCTGTACGAAGGGATCGATGTCGGCGGCAGCGACGGCACCGTCGGCCTGATCACCTATATGCGAACCGATAGCTTCAGTGTGGCCCAGGAGGCACAGGCCGAGGCGCGCGACCTGATTCGCAGCCGCTATGGTGCCGAATACCTGCCCGAGAAACCACCCGTCTACCGCCAGAAGTCGAAGGGGGCTCAGGAAGCTCACGAGGCCATCCGGCCGACATCGAGCCAACGCACGCCCGAGGCACTGCGGCCACGGCTGACGAACGAGCAGTTTCGGCTGTATGATCTGATCTGGAAGCGCTTTGTCGCCAGCCAGATGGCACCGGCGATCTTCGATAGCACCGCCGTCGATATTGGCGCCTGGCCGCAGGCCGCCAGCGCTGGCAATGCGCCATACCTGTTCCGCGCCAACGGCAGTGTGTTGAAGTTCCCCGGCTTTCTCGCGGTGTATAACGTCAGCCTCGACGAAGGTGAGGAAGATGAGGATCGCGAGGCGCGCCTGCCGCTGCTGGCCGAACGCGAACCGCTCGATCTCCAGCAACTGCTGCCGGTACAACACTTCACCGAACCGCCGGCCCGCTTCACCGAAGCTAGCCTGGTAAAGGAGCTTGAGCGCCTCGGTATCGGCCGGCCCTCGACCTATGCGCCGACGATCTCGACGGTCATCGAGCGTGAGTATGTCGAACTCAGCGAGAAGAAGCTGCTGCCGACAACCCTTGGCCGGGTGGTGACCGATCTGCTGGTCGAACATTTCCCCAGTATCGTTGATTATGGCTTCACCTCCGAAATCGAAGCACAGCTCGACCATATCGCCGATGGCGAGAAGCAGTGGGTGCCGGTGATCCGCGACTTCTATGGGCCGTTTGCCCAGCGGCTCGATCAGGCGCAGCAGAGCATGCGCAATGTCAAGCGCGAAGAGTTGCCGACCGATATCACCTGCCCGCGCTGTGGCCAGGGGCCGTTGCTGATCAAGTTCGGCCGCAATGGCGAGTTTCTGGCTTGTGCACGCTACAGCCGTGATGGTGCGGCGGATTCGTGCGATTTCACCAGTGATTTCCACCGCGATGGCGACGGCAAGATCGTGCTCGATGCTGCGGCAACACCCGAACTAAGCGATGTAGCCTGCCACGAATGCGGCCGGCCGATGATCATTAAAAAGAGCCGGTTCGGCCCGTTCCTCGGTTGCAGTGGCTACCCCGAGTGCAAAACAACGCGCCGGATCGGGCGTGATGGCAAACCGGCAGCGCTGCCCAAAAAACTCGGCATCGCCTGCCCGAAATGTGGTGAAGGCGAGCTCGTCGAACGACCCGGGCGCTTCGGCCGGCCATTCGTCGGCTGCAATCGCTACCCGAAGTGCGATTATATCCCGAGTGATCCCGCCGCAAACGACACAGCCGGCGATCCCGCTGCGCCGCCGAAATCGGCGCGTGTCGCACAGGCAAGCAGTAAGCGGGCAACGACCGGCAAGGCTGCATCCGCCGCCGGCAAGCCGAGTCGTGCGGCAAGCACCAACGGCCGTACCGCAACCGGCAAGCGCACCGCCACCCGGAAGAGCACCCGGGCCGCCGCAAGTAAGCCAACCCGCACAACCACGGCAGCAACTACCCGCAAGCGCGCTTCGTAGGATCCACGGTACACAGCTTCACACGGCGGCTGAGCCGCTGTGTGAAGCTGTGTATTGAACAACCTAACAGAATCGCTAACTGCATCCCCCAAACGGCAGCCGTGCCGCCCCCCCAAAACGTCAGGCAGGAAGAGGACTATATCGCCCTTGATCGGTGCTTCGGTTTCTGCCATAATGGCGAGCAAACAACACAGGAGTACGATCATGCACTACATCACCGCCATTCTGCAGCGGCCGGCGTTGGCCGTCGCGCTCCTGTCCTGCGTCATCGGCAGCGGATTGATCGCCCGAACCTTCCTGGGTATGCCGGCGACCGGCGCAAACCCTGCAGGCAGTATTGTCGAAGAGGTCTACATTCCACCTGAGCCGGTGGCAGCCGATACACCGGAAGAATCGTTGCCGATTACCGAACCAGCGGCGCCGATCACAGCATCGGTGATTGTCTATGTCAGTGGTGCGGTGATCGCCCCGGATGTGTATCAGCTTCCGGCTGCCGCACGTGTCAAGGATGTTGTGCTTGCGGCCGGCGGCTTCACTGCCGAAGCCGATCCGGATGCGATCAACCTTGCGGCACCGCTGAGCGATGGCCAGCATGTGTATGTGCCGTTGCAGGGCACAACGGCGCATCCCGCAGCAGCGGCACCAGTGGCCGCCGGGGTTGGTGCAACTGATGGTCGAATCGACCTGAACACAGCAGGGGTTGCCGAGCTTGATACACTGCCGGGAATCGGCCCGGCGATTGCCGAGCGCATCGTCGCGCATCGCACAAGCAACGGGCCATTTCGGAGCGTTGCCGAACTCCAGCAGATAAAAGGGATCGGCCCGGCGCTCCTCGAACAGATCACGCCACTGGTGACCGTCGGGCCGTAATGAAGAGGAGAGCGAGCTATGCGAAAAACGAAGATCGTTGCAACGATCGGGCCGGCAACCAGTAGCCCGGAAATGATTGAACGGCTCATCCTGGCCGGGATGGATGTCGCACGCCTCAATTTTTCGCATGGCACCCATGCCGAACATGCCGAACGTATCGTGCTGCTGCGCACAATTGCCCGCCGGCTGCAACGCCCGCTGGCGATCTTGCAAGATCTGCAGGGGCCAAAGATTCGCACTGGCGTACTCTGGGAAAACCTGCCCATCCGGCTTGAAAGTGGTGCACACTTCACGATCACAACACGCGACATTACCGGGGATCGCGAGATCGTCAGCACAACCTATAAAGCGCTGCCGCAGGATGTTCGGCCGGGGGATCGGATCCTGCTCTCGGATGGCCTGATTGAACTGCGCGTGCTTGCCACAACAGGCGATGAAGTGCGAACTGAAGTCGTATTTGGCGGCGAATTACGCGAAAACCAGGGTATCAACCTGCCCAGAGTGAATGTCAGCGCCCCGGCACTTACCGAAAAAGACACCGAAGATCTGCATTTCGGCTTGAGCCAGGATGTCGATTATATCGCGCTCTCGTTTGTCCGCCGGGCGGCTGATGTTCGTCAGGTACGCCGCATCATCGCCGATGCCGGCAAACGCATCCCGGTGATTGCCAAGATCGAGAAACCGGAAGCGCTCGACGACCTGGCCGCGATTGTGGCGGAATGCCAGGGGTTAATGGTGGCACGCGGCGATCTGGGTGTCGAGATGCCGCCCGAACAGGTACCGGTGGTGCAGAAGCAGCTGATCGAGGCAGCCAATACGGCAGGGGGTCCGGTCATTACCGCAACCCAGATGCTCGACTCAATGATCCGAAATCCACGCCCGACACGTGCCGAAGCAAGTGATGTGGCCAATGCAATCATCGACGGTACCGATGCGGTCATGCTCAGTGGCGAGACGGCGACCGGGCGTTTCCCGATTGAGTCGGTCGAGATGATGGTGCGGATCGCCGAGTCGGCCGAAGAGAGCGGCCGCCATGGCGATCATAATGTCGAGGCGCGCTGGCAGATCATCCGGCAGCCAAGTATCGACGATGCCATTAGCGCTGCAGCGTGTGCCGTCGTGAATGCCTTGCCGGTACGGGCGATCGTGGCGTTTACACTCAGCGGTCATACGGCACGGCTCGTCTCGCGGCAACGGCCACATGTGCCAATCGTGGCATTTACTCCGTCGGAAGAGGCCTACCGGCGGCTCATTCTGATCTGGGGTATCGCTCCAAACCATGGCGAGTTCTTTGACCGGCTCGATGATCTCAGCAAACACCTGATGACCTTCTTGCCGGCTCGTGGTCTGGCCCAGCCGGGTGATCTGATCGTCATGACGGGGGGGCATCCGCTGGCAGCACGTGGCGTGAGCAATCTCGTTAAGGTGTTGCAGATCCCATGATCTGCGGCAGTTCACACAACAGGGTAGCGGGGCTGCGGCACTCCAGACGAAGTGCCGCAAGCTGTGGAGATAGCGTAGGAAAGTAGAAAGATGCTGGATATCGGTACTGCTTTGCTGTTTCTTGTTCCTGCACTGGTTGTCATTCTGCTTGGGCCTGCGCGCCTGGCGACATGCGGGCGTAGCCTGCGGCGTGCCATACTATGGCTGGCGCAGCGTGGCACCAATCGCTCGACTCAACAACAACCGTGAACCTGCGTCGTATGCAATGCGTCTGGTTTGTGGTCGGCCTGGGCATCGGGCTCTTGTTGCCTATATGCGCGGCGCATACCAACGCCGCCGCAGCTGCCAACGGCCGCATTGTGGCGATACGGGCACTGGTGGTGCCGCATGCCACCACTGCAGATCTGATCATCGAATTTGATGTGGCCGGAACCACCCTGCCACTCACACTGCTGCTCGAGGTTCCACCGGGCACGGTTGCCGAGCTAAGCAACACGACGATACTGGCCGATCTTGATGCCGCCACTCGCCCTGCCGAGACAACCCGGCAGTTACTCGCCTGGCGTGCCGAGCATGTGACACCACCGCCTGCCATGCCTCTCTCGGCCGATCAGGTTACCCTTGAGCATCTCCAACCGGGGGCTGCATCTTACACGGCTCAGGAGGGTGCCAACCAGTTCATCATCACCGCCCATGCAGCCGGGCGTCTTCCACCGATCCGGCTCCAGGGTATTAGCGATCCTGCCGCCATGATTGCAACACTCTGGCCGCCCGATGCTTATAGTCAGCTTACACTCTATGTGCTGGCCGAACAGCGGGTCGAGATCGCCGGGATGCAGACCGAATATGCCGGGCAGGATGTATTGCCGTTGATTCCGCCGGTATACCGCGAGGATGGGCGGTTCATCACCCGGCTCGCTACCGACGGAGCCGCACAACCCACGGCACCGCCGGCGATCCGCCCGGCCGCCGACACCACCCCCCTGCGCACAAGTGTCGTACGCATCGTCTATATCGATGGCTGGCGTCGTATGGCCATTCCGATCGCGGCGGTCATGATCGTATTGTTCTCAAGCATGGCTGCCTATAGCGCGGCGCTGATCATCCGCAAGCGTATCGACGCCATCGGTGGGGGATCATCGTAGATGTCGGTAGCAAACCCGAGTGCAGTGAGGGGCGATCCGCGAAGCGGTTCTGGCGGTGAAGTATCAGTAACCCGAAGCGGCGCTTCGCGGCGATGGCTGCACGACGTTCCATCACACGTGATCGGCCTTTATAGCTAGTGGCAGAATGGTTGATCATTGGGACCGCGCGCATCTTGCGCGCATGCGGGCGGGACGCCCACGCTCCCAGGATGCGGATGGTTCAATACCGCCCGGCCGCCACCAGAATGCATAAGCCCTATGCCCGGCTTTTCGTCGCGCTTGTCAAGCACGACGCAATGATCTAGAATGATGTGCTCTGATGGGCCGGTGGGAATCCGGCCCCACGTAGCAGGCTCGGGGCCTGCTGTGTGTGTCGGGCGGTCAATGAGGCGATTCTCGTGGAAGAGCGTGGGCTCGATCAGTACGCATCGATGTTGCCGCTGGAGGCATGCGATGCACTCCAGACATCGCCTCAAGGGTTGAGTGACGAACAGGTGCGTGAGCGCCTGGCCGATCATGGTGCCAACATCATCACTGCTGATGTCGGTGCATCGGCTTTCATTCGTCTCCTGCGCTCGTTTGCCAACTGGATCACACTCATCCTGCTGATCGCCGGGCTGCTGGCATTCCTCAGCGACACCCCGTTCCTCGGCTGGGCGATCCTGGCGATTGCCGTCCTCAATGGCCTTTTTACCACCTGGCAAGAGTATCTCGCCGAACGCGCCATTGCTGCACTACGCCAGATCCTGCCGCCCATGAGCTATGTGCGGCGGCTGGGCAAAGCGCACCTGGTACCCACGGGTGAGATCGTGCCGGGCGATCTGCTGCCGCTCAAGCCGGGGGCGATCGTTGCTGCCGACAGTTACCTGATTAGCGGTGAAGGGTTGCGCGTCCGCCAGACCGTCCTCACCGGCAATGCTGCGCTGGTCACTAAAGTTGCCGGGCCAATGCCGGATCCGACCCTTGCCCCAACCGAACGGCCGAATATATTACTTGCCGGCACCGAGATCATCGAAGGCCAGGGAAGCGCGATCGTCTGTACCACTGGCATGCGGACGCTCCTCGGCCAGATCGCCGATACGACCGCCGGCCTGCGCAAAGAGCAGAGCCCGCTTGGCCGGGCGCTGGCAGCCCTTGCCGGAACGATCAGCCGGGTTGCGATTGTCGCCGGTGCCGGTGCCTTTCTGCTGACGACATTTGGTCAGCGGCTTGAGGTGCGCGAAGGGATCATCTTTGCGATCGGCATGATCGTGGCTTTCGTGCCCGAAGGGCTGCTTCCGACCGTTACCCTGGCATTGGCTCTCGCACGCCGCCGCCTGCAACGCTACAGTGTGCTGGTGAAACGTCTGATCGGGGTCGAAAGCCTCGGCTCGGCAACCGTCGTCTGTATTGATCGCACCGATAATCTGACCACCGGAACCCTCGCGGTGAGCGATATTGTGACCGGTAGCCGTTCGTATCGCGTCACGGGCAGCAGTTATGCACCCCAAGGGTCATTCCTGCTGAATGGCTCATTGGTACGTGCTGCCGACGATCCGGATCTCATCGAGGTGTTGCGGGCCGCAGCGCGTTGTACCACGGCACGGCTCGTGCCGCCTCCCGCCGGCCTCATCGAGTGGCGCGTACTTGGCGATCCGACAGAAGGTGCGGTATTGGCAGCCGCCGGGCGTGCCGGGCTCGACTACGAAAATGCAACCACCGAAGCCGTCACACGGCTGCATACCTTCCCGTACGAACCGCGCCGCCAGATGGCAAGTGTTGTGGTTGCCCTCAACGAAGCCGGGCAGCACCGGATCGTGGGGTATGTACGCGGCACGGCACATGCCGTTCTGGCGCAGAGCACGCTCATTCGGCGTGATGGCCGCGAGATTCCGCTTGACGACGAAACACGCGCCGCGCTGCACGCGACCGTCGACACCTATGCAGCAACCGGCCTGCGGGTGCTGGCGGTCGCCAGCCGCGAACTACGTGAAGAAGAGGAAAATATCGGCTGGCGCGCCCGTGATGTCGAACAGCAA
>CALLZL010000019.1 GCA_937859575.1 uncultured Chloroflexota bacterium | reverse complement strand
GCGATGAAGACGAGCACGGCGATGAAGACGAGCACGGCGATGAAGACGAGCACGGTCATGGTGAATACGATCCGCATATCTGGCATGATGTTGCCAATGCGATTATCATGGTCGAGAACATCCGTGATGGGTTAAGCGCAGTGGATGCCGCCAATGCCGCAAGCTACGAGGCCAATGCAGCGGCCTATATCGCCGAACTGCAAGCCCTCGATGCATTTGTGATCGAGCGGGTTGCCGGGCTGCCGGAAGCCAGGCGGCGGATGGTAACGACCCACGACACCTTTGGTTATTTTGCCGAGCGCTATGGTTTTACGATTGTCGGTTCTGCCCTCGGTTCCATTTCGACCGAGGTCGGCGATCCGTCGGCTGCCACAATCGTGCAACTGGTGGAAGAGATACGTGCCGCTGATGTGCCGGCGATCTTTGGTGAGAATGTCTCGAACCCTGGCCTGATCGCCATGATCGCACGTGAAGCGGGTGTTGCAGTGGCACCGCCGCTCTACACCGATGCGCTTGGCGACGTTGGCAGCCCGGGGGCGACCTATATCGAGATGGTACGCTACAATGTTACGACAATTGTCGCTGCACTCAGCGCATAACACATGGTTTCCGTATGGCCGGCGCAGCTACACTGCGGCAGTGGCCGGCGAGCCGGCCATTGCACTTCATGAGGTCGGGGCAATCTATTCTGGCACGCCGACCGTTGCGATCGAAGCAATCACGCTCGAGATCGCCGTCGGCACCAATGTTGCGCTGATCGGCCCCAATGGTGCCGGCAAATCATCGCTGCTCAAAGTCATCGCCGGGCTACTTGGCGTGCGCCAAGGCATGATCCGGATCTTTGGCCTGCCGATCGGTGCATGCCACCATCGGGTTGCCTACCTCTCGCAACGCGGCCAGATCGATTGGCGTTTCCCCGTGACGGTATACGATATGGTGATGGCGGGGCGCTATGTGCATCTCGGCTGGCTGCGCCGGCCGGGGCGCGATGACCATGCAGCGGTTGCACAGGTGCTCGAACGGCTTGATCTGCAGCCACTGGCGCAACGTCAGATCGGCGAGCTCTCGGGTGGGCAGCAGCAGCGTGTCTTGCTGGCCCGAGCACTCGTACAGGGCGCGGATCTGTTGATGCTTGACGAGCCATTCAACGCCGTGGATGCCACCTCGCGTGATGTGATCGTCGGAGTGCTTGCCGATCTGCGGCAGAGCGGCAAGACGGCACTCGTAGCGACGCATGAGCTTCAGCAGGTTGCTGATGTTTTTGATCGGGTGGTGGCCATGCGCGATGGGCGGATCGTTGCCGATACGCCGGCTGCATTCTACCAGGAAGATGTACGTGTACTCTGATGCACTGGCTGCTTGAACCACTTTCGTTCGCCTTTATGCGCAGCGGCCTGCTGGCAGCCATGCTGGTAGGAATCGCATGTGCAGCGATCGGCGTGTATGTTGTCATGCGGCGCATGGCCTTTATTGGCGATGCGCTTTCACACACCATCCTGCCCGGCGTGGTGATCGCCTACCTCAACCAGTGGAATCTCTTTGTCGGGGCGTTGATCGCCGGCGTACTGACCGCCATCGGTATCAGTTGGGTATCACGGCGGGATGCCATCCGCGAAGATACCGCGATCGGCGTGTTGTTTACGGCTATGTTTGCCGCCGGCATTCTGCTGATGAGTAGTGTTCGTTCGTTTCGCGATTTCTCGCATATTCTCTTCGGCAATATCCTTGGTGTCACCAGCGAAGACCTGGCGCTGATCGCCCTGATCGGCGCCCTGATTCTGATCACCCTGTTCCTGTTCCACAAAGAGCTGGGCCTGACCTCATACGACGCGATCTATGCCCAATCGATCGGCATCCATAGCGATCGGCTGCGCACACTGCTGCTGATCTTGCTGGCGCTCACAGTCGTGACGAGCATTCAGGTCGTCGGTGTGGTGCTCACCAGTGCGCTGCTCGTCACGCCTGCCGCTGCGGCCTCACTCGTGACCCAGCGCCTCTCGCGTATGATGCTGGTTGCCGGAGCCATCGCAGTCAGTTCATCGGTGGTGGGGTTGTATGCCTCGTACTATGCGGCTGTTTCGTCGGGGGCGGCGATTGTGCTGGCATGCACCTTCTTCTTTGGGGTGGCCTGGGTCGTGCGAACAATACGTGGCGGGTAACATGGTAACGGGTGCCGCAACCTGGTGCTGAGTGTAATACAAAGCCGCACACATCATGTGTGCGGCTTTGTTTCTGGTACCCCCAGCGGGATTCGAACCCGCGATCTCCACCTTGAAAGGGTGGCGTCCTGGGCCGCTAGACGATGGGGGCCCGACACAGGGCATTATACCAGTAGTCGTGCCGCTGTGCAAACGTATTCCGTGGTATCATCCGTGAAACACGTCACAGATCCAGTGTGCTGCAGCGGCATTCCCACGTATAATACAGCTAGGCCATGCATGGTGGCGGGCCAAGACGATGTATGGAGTGTGTCATGAAGATCTATACGCGCACCGGCGATACCGGTACGACCGGATTGTGGGGCGGTGAGCGAGTGCGTAAAGATGAGGTGCGTGTCGAGAGCTACGGGACGGTCGATGAGTGTAATGCGGCGCTTGGGGTGGCGCGTGCGGCCGGGCTTGATCAGGGATTGGACGAACTGATCGAACGGTTGCAGAATCTGTTGTTTGTGGTCGGTTCGGATCTGGCAACACCCGGCGAAGCGGCGCATATTCCGCGCATTACTGCCGCCGAGGTGGTGTTGCTCGAAGGGTTGATCGATACGCTCGAAGCCGAACTCCCCCCACTGCGCCAGTTTATTATGCCGGGCGGCAGCCCTGGTGCGGCGCAGTTACATCTGGCACGCACGATCTGCCGGCGCGCCGAGCGCCTGGTGGTGGGGCTTGCTGCTACCGAATCGGTGAACCGGCAGGTACTAATCTTCCTCAATCGGCTTTCAGATCTGCTGTTTGTTGCGGCACGAATTGCCAATGCGCGTGCCGGCCTGGCCGATGTACCCTGGCAGAGCCCACGCCTGGGTGGTTCGTAGTTCTACCGTATAGAAGTAGAGAGATAATGCAACAGAGACGCAATATACGCCTGACGTTACTGGTGCTGGGAGTGATCGTCACCCTCTTCACGATTGCCGGCATGGCGCTGCTGCCGCGTACCAATACACCGCAACTTGCGCCAAGCACGTCGCGTATCGAATATCGTGTTGATGGTGATGCCGAAGTTACGGTGAGCTTTCTGAATGATCTGGGGTTTACCGAAGAACGTACTCTGGCACCGCCATGGGTCTATGGATTTCGTGCCCGGCCAGGCCGCGAGCTTACGCTGACGGTCGTGCCGACCAGTGCGCAGGGGGTCGCAAGCTGCGAGATTCTGATCAATGGCCAGCTGGTGCAACAGGCCGCCGGCAGCACCACAACTCCGGCAGCCTGTCTCTTTATCATCCCATAGATCGCACGGCACACATGCCAATGACAATCGTCTGAAGTTCGATCTCGGGAATGGCATGCATGGCGCATGCCGCTAGTTGGTCGTGGCCGAGGTGGCGTGCGGCAAGTGGCTGCAGGTGTGCCCAGGGTACAAGCGGGAGTTCGCGTTGGGCCGGCGTACCGGCGCGCTCATGCAGAAAGGCACGCTGTGTCGTGGGCATCATGCCGGCAGTGAGGAGCTGTTCGTGCAGCGGGCCGACGATGTCGGCATGTGCCGAGATCGAGTGGGTTGCCACCAACGGCGTCAACAGGGCGGCGAGTTCGTCGGGCCAGTGAATGATCTCGACATACTGCCGGGTGGCACTCACGATCAGTATCATACCCGTGGGGCGCAGCACGCGAGCCACCTCGCACAGGGCTGCCTGTGGGGCGGCAAGTAACCCGAGAGTTGCGATCATGCAGGCGAAATCAAGCCGGGCGCTGCCAATCGGCAGGGCGTGAGCATCAGCAACCAGCGCCGGGCGCGGTGCCGCAACAAGTGCACCGTGATCGGTATCGAGGCTGATGATCTGACTGGCGATTGTGGCAAGCACCGGATGTTTCAGGCCGCTGCCGCTGCCGATATCGAGCGCCGAATCGACATGTGGCAGGGTGGCCAAGAGTGTGTCAAGCAATGGATCGAGGCCCTGATGGAGTGCGGCAAGATCATGTTGGCCGGCCGGCATTGGTGCTACCTGTCTTGTTGCGATCGGTGAGCCCATTGTTGTGCCGTGGCCCGGGCTCTAGCCACTGCCGCTCTGCCCAGCAATCGGCACCAGCCAGGTCGTCTCGCCGAAGGGCAGTGTGCGCAGCTGGATCACGAGAGTTGAGGCATTCGGGTAGACAGCGCGGTCGATGACGGCGCGCCCGCTCGCTTTTGATCTCGGGGCAACCACCAGCACCGCAGGCTCCGAGAGGGTATCGGCAATTGTGTAGGTATTGCCGAGTGCGTCGCGCACCGTGATATTCTGGCTGGTTAGCGGCAGTTCAATACTTTCGTCGGCCAGGTTGTTGCGCATGCTCCAGGTGATTGTGATCTGCCCGGCACAGAAGCCAACTTCATCAAGGGTGACAATCACATCGGGGGCGAGGCCGGGGGCCCCCCCATCGACCCCGACGTTTTCCCATTGGCCGGTACTGCTGAGCCGCCGCCCTACCGGCTGGAAACCGCTCCAGACACAACTCTGACCGTTACTGAATCCTCCTGGTTCAACTCCGCCGGCCGGCAGACTCGTACTAACCACCAGCGCCGGCTGATCGGCGGCTGGCAGCGCACCGCCGGCGCTGCTGCGGGCTGCCAGTGCCGCACTAAGCGCCAGCACCATCGCCACCAGCACCAGCATGGTTCGCCCCGTCCAGGTTGTCAGAAGCCGGGTTGCACGATCACGCATGCCGATTGTTGCGGGTGGCTCTGCCGCCGGTTCGTCGAGCACATCGGCCGCCGCCGTGGCCGGATCGGGCTCGATCGTGGCCGGCTGTATAGCCTGCTGATCCGGCCTGTCGTATGTCGGCAAGACCCCGGCCAGCAGCGCGTTGATCTCCGTCCAGCGGGTGCAGTGCAGCAACTGCGGAATCGCCAGCATCTCGGCTTCATCAAGATCGATTTCAGAAGAGCGTTCGGTGACGAGGTAGGCCGGCAGTTCATCAAGCCCCTTGACCTCTACCTTCCAGTCGGTCTGGATCTCCGATCCTTCCTGGATCAGTGGTGCAATGACAACCACCCGCCGGCAGGTGCGAAAATCGACCGAGGTGGCCTTCTGTGGTGAGAGAAACTGCTCGCGCCGATCGTTGAGGAAGTTGATCAGGCTGTAGTAGTATGAAATCACCTGATTGTATGGGTTCTTGCGGCCGGGGTTCAGCCGCTTGCGTTCGCCATTCGAACCCTCGACATACCACGGGCCGTTGACATCACCAAAGATCCGGCCGTCGCAGTGCTTGAGTTCAATGATGAAGATCGCATCCTGCTTGATGATAACCAGATCAATATTGCGCCCGCCGACACTAAAGTTGGCAAGCAGCAGGTATAGCCCATCGAGGCGCTCAAGGCCGTTGGCCAGCGCCACAATTGCGCGTCGTTCATTTGAATGTTCCGGCTTCTCGCCGATCCAGACCTGGACAGCCACACTCTTGCCTTTTTCCCAATCAGGTGATGTCGCCGGGTGGTAGATCTCCGCTCCCTGCCATAGCTCGTATCAGCGCACCGGTGTTGTTTCCAGCGCCAGGGTACGGCGCAGTTCGAGGATCTGGTCGCGCAGCGTGGCGGCTTTCTCAAACTCCAGGTTCTTGGCGGCCGTTTTCATCTGTTTCTCCAGATCCTTGATCAACTTCGTCAGATCATCCTTCGAGACGAGCGAGTCGAGCGGCAGGGCCGCACCGGCATACACTTCGCGTTCTTCCGCCACCTTGCGCACTCGTTCGGTCAGGTCACGCACTGCCTTCGAGATCCCGATCGGTGTGATATTGTGTTCGCGGTTGTGCTGCTCCTGGATCGACCGCCGCCGCTCAGTTTCGTGGATCGCCAGCTGCATCGAAGCAGTGATGCGATCGGCATACATCAGCACACTACCATCGAGATGGCGTGCCGCGCGCCCGATAATCTGGATGAGCGACGACGCCGAGCGCAGATACCCCTCTTTGTCGGCATCGAGAATTGCGACAAGCGACACTTCGGGCAGATCAAGCCCTTCGCGCAGCAGGTTAATCCCGACCACCACATCATACACGCCGAGCCGCAGATCACGCAGGATCTCGTTACGCTCAAGCACTTCGATCTCGGAGTGCAGATAACTGGTACGGATCCCCATCTCTTTGAGATAATCGGCCAGATCTTCGGCCATGCGCTTTGTCAGTGTCGTGATCAGCACACGCTGCCCTTTGCCAACCCGCTGTTTTACTTCACCGACCAGATCGTCGATCTGGCCGCGTGTCGGGCGCACCTGGATCGTCGGATCGAGCAGGCCAGTAGGCCGGATGATCTGTTCGACGACCTGCTGCGAATGTTCCATCTCATACGGCCCCGGTGTCGCCGATACATAGATCGCCTGGTGGATGCGCTGCTCAAACTCTTCAAAACGCAGCGGACGGTTATCGAGTGCCGACGGAAGCCGGAATCCGTAATCGACCAGTGTCTCTTTGCGTGAGCGATCGCCATTATACATGCCACGAATCTGTGGCAGCGAGATGTGCGATTCATCAATAAAGAGCAGATAATCATCCGGGAAGTAGTCGAGCAATGTCCAGGGTGATTGGCCGCTGCTACGGCGATCCATATGCCGCGAATAGTTCTCGATCCCCGAACAGTAGCCCACTTCGCTGAGCATTTCGAGATCGTACATGGTGCGCTGCTTGAGGCGTGCCGCTTCGAGCTGCTTACCATCGACCTCAAGTTGCTGCAGGCGGCTGGCGAGCTCTTCCTGAATATCGTGGATTGCCAGCTGCAGTTTATCGGTTGTCGCGATGAAGTGCTTGGCCGGGTAGACCTCGACACTGGTGCGGTTGAGCAGCACCTCGCCGGTGAGCGCATCAAACTCGGTGATGCGTTCAATCTCGTCGCCCCAGAACTCGACACGCAGTGCGATCTCGGAGTTGGCCGGGAAGATGTCGAGCACATCACCGCGCACGCGGAACGTACCACGGTGAAAGTCGATATCGTTGCGTTCGAACTGCAGATCGAGCAACTGCCGCATAAGTTTGTCGCGATTGCGCACTTCACCGGCACGGATCGGAATCGCGACCTGTCCGTAATCCTGCGGCGAACCGAGGCCGTAGATCGCCGAGACCGAGGCAACGATCAGTACATCACGGCGTGTAAAGAGCGACTGTGTCGCGGCGTGGCGCAGCCGGTCGATCTCCTCATTGATCGAGGCCTCTTTTTCGATATACAGATCTTTGCTCGGCACATATGCCTCGGGGGTGTACATGTCGTAGTACGAAATGAACATCTCAACCGCGGCATCCGGCAGCAGTTCGCGGAACTCGGCATACAGCTGCGAGACGAGAGTTTTGTTATGGGCCATTTCCAGCGCCGGGCGCTGCCGTTCTTCGAAGATCTTTGAAACCACAAAGGTGTTATGCACAAAGAAGCCGCCATGGCCAGCCAGGAATGTTTCAGCACCGGGAACGGTGAAGTCGTAGACGTACGCATCCTTCGGAGCCATGGGTGTCACTGCGGCGATCGGCGTCCAGCGTAAACCGCACAGGCCGCGCAGCCGATACCATGTTTCCCACCAGTCGGCGGGCAGGGGGCGATTCAGCGCCAGATCGCGCAGCGCTTCCAGGATCGCCATGAGGGTGCTGCGCTGTGGCGCGCGCTTCCCGGTCTCGATGAACTGAAGCCCTGAACGCGATATACCTGCACTGGCTGCCACTTCACGTGCGAATAGGCCGAGGTGTACGCGCAACTGGCGCAGTTCATTGCCGTCGATCGGCACAACATCGACGTTTGAGCTCGCCTGGTAGCCGATTTGTTCGGCGAGCATCGCCTGCTTGTATGGGAGTGAGAAGTTGATATGATCAGCGAAACGGCGCAGATCTGACTGACCAGAGAGTGTTACCTGGTAATACCAATCCCCTGCGTGATCGCTGTTCGTTGCTCGCTTCCAGACACGCCTGATACGCGCCCAGATGCCGAAACGCAGCAGTGCATATGCGAGATCGTTCGCCAGTCGGCGGCTCGCCGTCGTGGCTGAGACAGCTCGTGCATGATCAACTGTTCCGTCGCCGTCGAAGTACGCCTGCAGCAATAATGCCAGGTTGCTATTCGAGAGTTGCGGCCAGAAAGATGGTAGTTGCTTGGTTGCTGAGACTGCACCGCACAACTCCTTCATCAACGCAGCAAGAGCGGTCGAATAGATGCGGTAGTCAGTCGATGGCGCGATGGTAAACGAGAGGCCAAGTTGCCTGGCAGCAGCCTCGATGGTGTTTCGTATTGTTTCTTCGCGATTGGCGAGAATGATACAATCGTGCCCTGCATGGCCTTCGGCGATGTAATAACCAATGAAGCGCAGTATATCCGCATTGAACGGTAACTTCGCAGCCAGGCCACCTCGCCCTGCCTGACCACCAAGACGTGCATTCGATGGGTTCCAGTATCCGTTGAGTTTGTTGGTATCGTGTAAGACCTGTCGGAAGAGACCAATCTCGATCCCGCTGCCACCGATTCCATGCCGTACCGCAAACAGTTTGCCTGCGCCGAACGTATCGCTGCGGCCGAGCGTCTGAGTGAAGGTACGACTACCTACTGTCCTGGCGAATGCGGAGAGCGCCTCGTGTGCATGGACATATACGCGCCCGGCAGGCATATGCGCCAATGTGTCGAGTGTTTGCAGGTTATCGCCGCCAAGCAGAATCTCAGGAACCGGCACGCAGTCTGTTGAGCGCGCATCGGCCGTCTCGATCAGCTGCAGCCGCCCGTCGCGCAGCACCCAGAGGTTATGGTCGCCGGTGAGGGTTGCACTGCGCCCGCACGCCGTCTCTACGTGATATAACTGCGCCGGTGTAGCGTGGCGCGTGAAGGCGCTCACCGGGTAGAGCGCTACGCGCCCCGACTCCGGGTCAAACGCCTGCACATAGATCGGCGGCGCTGTGGAGGCGTCGAGAATCTGGGTGTCGCCGTCGCTGCGGACGTGTTCGGATGCATCCACCATGAGCGAGTCGATGAGCGGGCCGATTGCGGTGATGCGCGAGGTGCGCGTCGTGCCATGCTGTTCGACAATGAACACGGGCGTATCCGGTGTGACACTCTTCCCAGTCGCCGTCGCTCCCAGCAACGTCTGGTGTTTGTGCCCCTTACGAATGCCATCGATGATCTGTGCGATCGCCCGTGGCTGATCACCGGTCGGTTGGAAGGGGGACTCAACGCGAAACGACATACGTCACCTACGCAGGATGAACCGCTGACACATGAGGAGCACCGTAGACCACCTATTATACCCGATCGTGGGTGGTTTCGCATGCGACTTGCGACTGATATATCGAACATGTGTGCGAAAAGCGATGGTCGCCGGCAGTTTCATTGCCGGCGACCATCGCTTTCCGCACGTCACAGGTTGAAGTATGTGAGGATCTATCCGTCATTGGGTCGATTCAGGATCGGTACATAGATCTTCCGCAACAGGTCGCTCAGGAGCGTCTTGAATGATTTGGGCGCGGAAGATACACTCTGCCCGAGGGCATCGGCCACTTCAACCCGAATGGTGTAGGTCTCACCTGGATCAAGCCCCTGTATATCAGCACGGTGCGATACTCCGTCACCGCATCCGGCCTCTTCAGTCGCCGGTCGGTCGGGGAGTTCAACGATCACCACGCGTCCCTGCGACGGTTGATCGGTTGTCCAGGTGACGCGCGCACCGCTGCGGCCGGGCTTGACCCATACCTGGCTGATTGTCGGCGGCGGCACAGTGTTGTTCGCTTCGGCCTGGCCGGCATCGTTGTCAAAGCCGCTCCCACGGATCAATAGGTTGACACCGAGACCGAAGGGGGTGCCATCTTCGGCGGTGCCGCGCACGCAGAAGTGCAGGTTCGCCAGCCGATTTGCACCGGCCTGCACCAGCGCATAGGTGCCAGCGACATCAACATTGACGGTTTCGCCGGATGCCAGATCTATCGGCAGATTACTGTCGGTGATGTCGGCCTGTGGCGCTTGCCCGCGTGGTCGCGGGGTGGTGTGCCGTAGCACGACATCGGTCAGTTCGATCGGTTCGCCGCCATCAGCGCCACGCGCAATCTCGATGCGAAACGCATAGGTTCCCTCAGCTGGCGCGTCATTGCAATGGTATGCCCCACGATACGTCAGTTCGATCCCCGGCAATGCCTCTTCAGTGCTTGCAGCTTCCGGATTAGTGCCGATTCAGTCAGCATTCGGGTCAGGGCCGGGATCAGGGTCGGGATCAGGGCCAGGATCGGTTGGCATGCCGTCATTGCCGTCGAACAGATCTACCGCGCCGGTACCACTATTTGCCTCCGGCACACCGACTGCAAGTAGTGTACCATTGAGTGCGGCGACAGCCGCGCCAAAATGGTCATCTTCAGCGGCATCAGCATGGGCAACGAGTCGAGTGGGCGTGCTCCACCCCAATGCAGTACGTGTATAGGCGAATGCTGCGCCAGAATTCTCGACGCCGCCAGCCGCTTCCGGCGCACCGACGAGGAGTGTGTCGCCCACAAGTGCCAACGCCGAACCAAATCGTGAGCCATTTGCCAATGCCGGCGGCTGCAGTGTCCCTGC
>CALLZL010000018.1 GCA_937859575.1 uncultured Chloroflexota bacterium | reverse complement strand
AGATGCCCCCGAGGCCGATATCGAATGCCGTATCGACCATCTGCGCGATCATTTGCGCTGGTCGCCCGATTTTGCGCTGCGGGTGGTGGCGCGTGCCTCCGAGCGTGGCCTGGTCGAGGCGCATGGCGAGCGGTTGGCGCTACGCCCACCCGGGCGAGTCATGGCGCACGAGGCGATTGCGCAGATGTAAAGCATAGTGGATTGCTTGAAGCCGCGCTCTTCTGTAGGTGCCTTCCAGGCTGTTGCGCCCTGCTTTGCATGACGGCTCCCAAGCCCGAAGGGGAGCCGTCATGCAAAGCAGAGTGCCAGGATCTGCATCGCCCGGTGGTGGGTGATCCCATTGTCGCGGACACTCATCAGGCGGATCAGGCGTGCTGCGATATCATCGAGCGTTTCGTCGTCGAGGGTGCGGTCGAGGCCGAGCAGTGGTGCTTCGGCAAGCGCCGCGAGCCGGGCGTGAGCCTCGGCAGCCGGACGCGGATGCATGCCGCTCTGCTCGCGCCAGTAGCGCACATTACTCTTGCCGCAGCCAAAGCAGGCGAGTGCCGGTGCTCGCAGTGGCATGTCGTAGGGCGGCAGGGCACCCGAATAGGCACCATTGCCGATATCGATTGCCGCCTGGCCGGCATGCCCCTCGGCAAGTGCCAGCTGATACGCACGCATGGTGGTGTCGGCATGCACACCGCTGCCATCGTATTCGGTGTTCGACGAAAACGGGCTGCGGTCGAAGACAAAGCCGTTGCGTGCCAGAATGCGATAGAAGAAGGCATCCATGTCGCGGTAGCGATTGACAAACAGCTCGCCCGACGGCAGGCTACCGAAGGCACAGCGCAGCGCAGTGCGGATGGGGGTCATTTTGCGTGGGTAGAGCAGCAGCAGCCGGCGGTAGATCGCTTCCAGAAGCGAGCTGAGGCCAATCGTGCCGTTGCGCTCGCCGATTCCCAGGATCGACATGTCGGGGAGCATGCGAATGCCGAGCCCACGGCAGAGCAGGAGGGTGTCGACATACATTTTGTCGGCATGGCCGACATCATTATGGATGTGGCATTCAAGAAAATCGAAACTGATGCCGATGCGGCGCAGCACGGCGATCCGTTCGCCAACCTCGGCGATGGTGGCAATGCCGACGGTATCGGGGATGCCGATCCCATCGACGCTGATGCCATGCGCGAGGAAGAGCTGTTGCAGCTGTTCGTAGAAGTTGGTGTAATCCGCCATGGTGGTGCGGAAGGCATCTTCGGTGCTGATGCGGATGCAGCTGAAACCGAGGCGGCGGGCATGGCGAATAGCTGTGAAGGCACGTTCGGCGAGCTGGGCAATAGTTGCGCCGGCGGTCGCCTGCTTGATCGGGCTGGTGCCGATGAAGAGGTGGATACGGCGAAAGCCGGCTTCGTAGGCCGCGTCTATATCGCCGCTTGTGCAGCGTGCATGGGCGGCAAATGCAATCGGCATGCCGGCAGCGCGGGCGGCTTCGATCAGGCGGCGATTGGCGGCCTGGCCGTATGGATTGGCCGGGTACGACGGCAGTTCGACGACCCCGATCCCGAGTGTATCAAGATATTCGATCGTCTGCCACATTTCGGCCTCGCTCAAATGAAACCCCTGCAGCGTGCCGTCGCGGCATTCGCCGACGGCCTGGAGCGACTCACGGATGCTGAAGACGCCAAACCCCTGGCGTTGCAGGTAGCCAAACAGCCCGAACAGGTCGAGCGCCTCGCGATACCGCTCTTCGGCAGGGTTTTCGCCGGCCAGGAAGCCGGGCGGTTCGAGTGGTTGCATAACGTCTCTCTGATAGTGGCGATACGGTGTGGTATCACCGCGACCGTTGGGCCATACCCGACACCTGTACCCATGTCGGGTGGGCGCGAACTCAAACAAAGGGCAGTTGGTTAATCGGCCATATGCGCCAGCACACCGGCCGTGATCTCGGCGGTGGTTGCACTACCACCGAGATCGCGCGGCAATGGGCCATGGGCCAGCACATGCGTGATGGCAGCTTCGATGCGTGCCGCAGCATGGTGGAAGGGTGATGAGGGGTCGGCACTGCGCTCGGCATACTGCCTGAGCAGCCAGGCGGCACACCCGATCGCCGCCAGTGGATTCGCAACCCCCATGCCGGCGATGTCGGGTGCGGCGCCATGCACCGGCTCGAAGAGCGCATGGTGGGTGCCGAGATTGGCCGAGCGGGCCAGGCCCAGCCCACCACCCCAGTGGCATGCCACATCTGAAAGAATATCGCCGAAGAGATTGGTCGTCACGATTACATCGAACGATTCGGGATGCTGCACGAGGCGCAGGGCGGCGGTATCGACCAGCAGTTCGTCGGTGGCGACATCGGGGAAGTCGGCGGCGACATCGAGAGCGGTGGTACGGAACAGACCGCATGTTTCGCGCAGGACATTCGCCTTATGCACGATCGTGACACGTGGGCCATGCGGGGCAGCGCGGCGGCGAGCAAGCTCAAAGGCGGCGGTGACGATACGGCGGCTGGCGGCGCGGGTGATGACGCGTTCGGCGATCGCAGTGGCACCATCGTCTTCGCGGCGCTCGCGGCCGGCATACAGCCCTTCGGTATTTTCGCGCACAACCAGCAGATCAGCGCGCATACCGCGTACCGGGCGCAGATTGGCGAAGAGATCGAGTTCACGGCGCAGGCGTACAATCGGGCTGCGGTAGCCGGCAACCGGTGCACTCGGCGAGGCAACCGCGCCGAAGAGGATTGCATCGGCAGCGCGGGCGTCTGCCAGAGTTGTCGCCGGCAGGCTCTCACCATATTGCTGGAAGGTAGCCCAGCCGGCCGGTGCCGTGCCGATCGTGAGCGGCAGATCGCAGGCGTGCAGCACAGCGATTGCCGCATCGATCACCTCGGGGCCAATTCCGTCACCAGGGATGGCAAGCATTCGCATCACTCGGCGGCTCCCTGGCCGGGAAAGCGACCATGCTGGCGGTAGAACGGCACAATACCGCCGGCAGCCCAGACCTCGCGGACGAAGGCGGGCGGTGGCGGCAGCTGGATCGTCTGCCCGGCGGCGATCAAGCAACCACTCGCGGCATCGAACTCGACCAGCTGGCCATCGTGCAGCGTGCCGGTCAGATCGGCTTCAAAGAGCGGGATTCCGAGGTTGAGCGCATTGCGGTAGAAGATGCGGGCAAACAGCGGTGCGATAATTGCACCGATGCCAACCATCTTCAGCGCCAGTGGTGCATATTCGCGCGATGAGCCGCAGCCGAAGTTCGGCCCGGCAACGATCAGATCGCCCGGCTGGGCATTGGGCGCGAAGTCGGGGCGCGCCTCGATAAATGGGTACTGGCGCAGCGCCGATTCTTCCTTCAGCATGTATGGTGCATAGCGCCCGGGAACGATCTGATCGGTATTGATATTGGCATCGAACATCCAGATCCTGGCCATTGGTTGCTCCTCGTATAGTAATTGCGATGCAGACACGCGGTATGGTTATGCTGTGATATCGGCCGGATGGGCAATATACCCTGCGATGGCGGTTGCGGCGGCCGCCTCGGGGGAGCCGCGGGAGAGCCGCGCTTCCCGCGAGCCCCCGCGGCCGCGAAAGTTTCCGCTACCGGTGCAGGGGCCGAATTCGCCGGGGGCAAGCACACCCATGTGGCGGCCGATACAGGCACCACAGCCAGGGGTGCCGATCGTGGCGCCGGCTGCAAGCAGGGTTGCCAGGGTGCCGTCGTTGGTGGCCTGCAACAGCGCTTCACTCGATGTTGGAACGACCAGCAGGCGCATTCCGGGGGCGATCCGCCGGCCGGCCAGGATGCGAGCGGCAGCGGCCATGTGATCATGATGGCCGTTGGTGCATGTGCCGATATAGACAACATCGACCGCCACGCGCCCAAGATCGGCCAGATCGACGACACGATCGACCTGGTGCGGCACACTGATCTGTGGGCCCAGATCAGCGAGATCGATATCGATGGTGCGCTCGTAGCGTGCGCCTGCTTCGACCCGCAGCCAGGGTGGAACCTGCAGATTGCGCGGAGTAGCGTGCGCATCCCAACCGGGGCCGGTTGGCGGAATGAGACCGGCTTTAGCCCCCACCTCGATCGAGAGTGTGGCCAGTGTCATGCGGTCGGCGATGTTGAGCGCATCGAGGCCATGCCATTCGACCGAGCGATAGGTTGCGCCGTCGGCACCGATGGTTCGCGCTACGCGCAGGCCGAGATCTTTGGCACTCACACCCGGGCGGAAGCTGCCGCGTACCAGGATGCGCACGGTTTCGGGGACACGTAACCAGGTGTGGCCGGTGGCCAGCGCCAGTGCCATGTCGGTGGAGCCCATGCCGGTACCGAAGGCTCCGACTGCACCATAACCGGTCGAGTGCGAGTCACTGCCGACGATCAGCATGCCGGGGCGTGCCAGCCCTTCTTCTACCAGCACCGGGTGTGAAATGCCGCGACCGACATCAAAGAAGTGGCGGATACGCTGGCGGCGCACCCACGCCCGCAGATTAGCCTGATGCTCGGCATTCTGCACGGTTGCCGCCGGAGCGACATGATCGACAACCACAGCGATGCGATCCGGATCCCACACCTGGTTGCTGCCGAGTTCGTTGTGCAGCACGTTAATAATACTTGGCGAAATGCTATCGTGCATCATGGCGAGATCGACAGCGACCACGACATTGTCGCCGGCGGTGGCGGCATGCCCGGCGGCATGGCTGAGGATCTGTTCGGCGAGAGTCTGTGCCATTGGGTATGCTCCTTTTGCTGGGCAAACAAAAAGCCCGCTTCACCGTCTGGTGAAGCGGGCCATCCTGGCTCCGCGCGCAGGACAAACGAGCTTAACCAGACCCGATGGCCGGCTTCTTGCTGCGCTTGTTCTGCTTAATGCAAAGATGATTCACGCGATGCTTCCTGCTGTTGTTGCTGTGCGGCGCAGACTATAGCATTAATCGGGGGGGCTGTCAATCATGTATTATCGTGATACGTTTTTCATTTTACAGGGTATACAAACCGTATCCGGCAGTGTATACTCGACGCCATATCTCAGAAACACATCCCACATTCCATCCCCATCATAGCCATTGGGCGACTTCCCCGCATGATGTCGCTTGCTGATGTGTCCCTCTTCCTCACTCCCGTGCCCGGCTGTGGGCTATGATCTGGCGCGTTCCGCATTTCAGTGAAGGAGTATGCGCGATGCCTGTGACCCCAACCTATCCTGGCGTGTATATCGAAGAAGTGCCGAGCGGTGTCCGCACGATTATTGGTGTTGCGACATCAATCACGGCGTTTGTCGGGCGGGCACGCCGCGGGCCGCTCAACGAACCGGTTCGCATCCAGAGCATGGGCGAGTACGAACGTACGTTTGGCAGCCTGTGGGATGCCAGCATGATGGGGTATGCGGTGCAGCACTACTTCCTCAAGGGTGGTGGTGATGCCGTGATTGTGCGGGTGCCACACCCCGCCGATGCGGCACCCGGCAATAATGCCGCTGCCGCAACCATGGCACTGGCCGGTGCCGATGGGCCGCTCAACCTGATTGCGGCAAACCCCGGTACCTGGGGCAATCAGTTGCGGGCGCGTATCGATCATGACACTCGCCCGCTGGATCCGGGTGAAGCGGCAACCTCGCTCTTTAACCTGACCCTGCGGGACATGGGAACCGCAACCAGCGAGGCGTTCCGTAATCTTTCGACCAACCCTGCCCATGCGCGGTTTGTGACACGCGTCCTGGCCGAGGAATCGACCCTGGTGCGTGTGAGTGGGGCGGTATCGGCCACCCGGCCGACCAACCATGCGGATCCACCTGCCGGCCAGGATCCATTCACTACGGCCGGTGCGCATGTGGTAGCCAATACCAATGGCCAGGACGGGATCGCGATCAATGATAACGACCTGCTTGGGAGTGAGGCGTCGCAGACCGGAATCTATGCCCTTGAACGTGCCGATCTGTTTAATCTGCTATGCCTGCCGCCGCTAACCCGCGAGCTCGATGTGAGCGCAGCAGTGGTGCTGGCACCGGCGCTCACCTACTGCAAACGGCGGCGGGCGGTGCTACTGGTCGATGCACCCCGCAACTGGACGGTCAGTAGTGCAACTACCGGGGTTGATGCCTTGAATCTACGTGACGAGAATGCGGCGATCTACTTTCCACGGGTGCGCATGCCGGACCCATTACGCGAAAATCGGCTCGAGGAGTTTGCACCGTGTGGAGTTGTGGCTGGTGTGATAGCACGCACCGTTGCCGAACGTGGCGTATGGAAGGCGCCGGCCGGCCAAGAAGCAACCGTGCGTGGTGTGCGGGAGATCAGCATCCGGCTCACCGATGGCGAGAACGGCCGGCTCAATCCGCTCGGCATCAACTGCCTGCGAGTCTTCCCGGCTGCCGGCCAGGTTGTCTGGGGAGCGCGAACCCTCGCAGGGGCTGATCGGCTGGCATCGGAGTGGAAGTATTTGCCGGTGCGCCGGTTGGCACTATTTATTGAAGAGACGCTCTATCGCAGCCTGCAGTGGGTGGTTTTCGAACCGAATGATGAGCCGCTCTGGTCGCAGATTCGGCTCAATGTGGGTGCCTTCATGCAGAACCTGTTTCGCCAGGGTGCCTTCCAGGGGCGATCGCCGCGCGAGGCGTATCTCGTCAAGTGTGATGGCGAAACCACGACCCAGACCGATATCAACATGGGGGTCGTGAATATTGTGGTCGGATTTGCACCGCTCAAGCCGGCCGAATTTGTGATCATCAAGATCCAGCAACTTGCCGGGCAGATCGAAGCCTAGCCGGTTGATACGACTGCGCACCGCGAAGGAGGATCTATGGCTCAGTTTAGCGTGAACGCACAGCGCTTTGATCCATACAAGAACTTCAAGTTTCGCCTGAAGTGGGATGGACGGTATGTGGCCGGGGTTTCGAAGGTTTCGGCACTGAAGCGCACCACCGAGGTCGTTGAGCATCGTGAGGGTGGCGATCCGAGCAGTGCGCGGAAATCGCCGGGGCGAACGAAATACGAGCCGATTACGCTGGAGCGTGGGGTGACGCACGATCCGGAGTTTGAAAAATGGGCCAATAAGATCTGGAACTACGGCTCGGGCCTGGGTGCGGAAGTATCGCTACGCGACTTCCGCAAAGATATCATCCTCGAGTTCTATAACGAGGCGGGGCAGTTGGCGATTGCCTATCGCATCTATCGCTGCTGGGTATCGGAATACCAGGCGTTGCCGGAACTTGATGCCAATGCGAATGCGGTGGCGATCCAGATCCTGAAGCTCGAAAATGAGGGCTGGGAACGTGATTATGATGTTGCCGAGCCGGCAGAACCGAGCTTTACCGAGCCGCAATGAGCGGCCAGTTAGCATCTGATGCACTGCTGCTGAAGGCATGGGAGCATGGCGCGGCGCTGGCCTTTCCCGCACGGGCGCTGGCACTGCTGGCGCTCCTTGATGCGCCGGATGCGGCTGAGGATCTGTGGCAGCTGAGTATCGGCCGGCGTGATGCACGTTTGCTGGCGCTACGCGAGCGGCTGTTCGGCACACAGGCAGCGTGTACTGCCGACTGCCCAGTGTGTGCGACGATGCTTGAGTTTGATCTGAGCATTGCTGATCTGCTGGCACTAGCAGCCGCCGATGTTCCGTTGACAGTGGCGTCCGATGGTTTTTGCATCCATTTTCGCCTGCCATGCAGTGCCGATTTTGCTCCGACTGCGCCGGCCGATGCAGCACAGTTGCTGGCGCGCTGCCTGACGGCGATCGATCGGCCGGCGGGCCGGCGCGCGCCTCCACCCCCCCCCCTCCTAGCGGCGGGCCTGCGCGCGGCGCCCGCGCCCCCCGCCCCCGCACCCCCACGCCACCTGCTGCAGGCGGTTGTCGAGCAGATGGCACGCGCTGATCCGCTCGCCGATCTGCAGCTCGAACTGATCTGCCCGGCGTGTGCGGCATCCTGGCAGGCACCCTTCGATAGTGCACGTTTTGTGTGGCGCGAGATCGATAGCTGGGCCCGGCAAACCCTGCGTGATATTCACACTCTGGCGACCGCTTATGGCTGGCGTGAGGCCGACATTCTGGCGCTCAGCCGGCCCCGCCGCGAAGTGTATTTACAACTGGTGCGTGATGCCTGATTTTCTCGAAAGCCTGATTGCCCGCAACCAGGGGAGTGATGTGGTGCGCCCACGCCCGATCGCACGCTTCGCAGCGGGCACCGCATTAGACGAAATAGTCGGCGAGGTGGCGACACCACCGGCTGCAGCAGCACCGGTATCACCTGCTGCCCCGGCCGGTGTGGTGGTTGAGCCGGAGCGCACAGCATACCTGGCACAACCACTGCCACCGGCCGCCACTGGACCGATCGGCTCTGAGCCACCCGCCGCGCTACCGCGTGTAGTGGAATCCCCACTGCCGCCCGTTGTGCAGCCAGCCATGGCGAGGGTGACACCTCCGCCGGTTACGCCGACGCCGGCTGCCATGCCGTCGGCTGTCATTGCACCGGCTGTCATTCCATCGGCTATAGTGGCGCCTGTGTCACCAACCACAACCGACATCATCCACGAGGATGCCCCGGCAACAGCCGCGATCCGCATCGTGGCCGAGGCGACATCGGCTGGAGTGCCGGTTGTGCCGCGTGAAGCCGTGTTGCCGGAAGGGTCGGAAGCAGTTCGACCGCAGGAAGAGATCGGAAGAGCGCCGTGTAGGGAAAGAGTGTAGATC
>CALLZL010000017.1 GCA_937859575.1 uncultured Chloroflexota bacterium | reverse complement strand
GGTTCACTCTACTGGTATTTTACCGATATCGAAGCCGGCAGTACCGACCTCGAAGGCGAATGCGACGGCATCCTGCTGCTCGACGCCGACGGCCAGATTATCGGCCTCGAACTCGAACTCGATTCAAGCGTCAGCAATACCGATCTTGTCTTTGCACTCGAACATCCTGCCATAACCTATGGCCAGGGCTATCGCCTGCTTATCACGCTTTTTGCAGAAGAGCCCGATGCTCAGCCGCTCTCGGAACCGGTCATCCTCGACTTCGATACCGCCGGGCGGCTGCAGGGGTGCGAGATCAGCGCGGCCCGCGAGTTCGGCCTTGGCGAACGCCTCGCCCGCCTCGCTCCATTTATGATTGCCCTTGAAGATGAAACCGACCTGTCGGATGTGGTAGCCGCACGCCTGGCGCACGAACCTACCGCCACGATTGATAGCGCAGATGCCCCCGGCACAGCAACCGAAACAATAGCCGACGATCCGGCAGCAGCTGATAATCTGGTTGCACCACCGGCCGAGCCGGCCGTTGCCTCCCAGGTCAGATCCGGCTTCGTCGCACTTGTCGGCCGACCGAATGTCGGTAAATCAACCTTGCTGAATGCCATTCTCGGCCAGAAGGTGGCGATCGTCTCGCCTAAACCGCAAACGACGCGCATACCGTTGCGTGGCATTCTGTCGCGCCCCGATGCCCAGGTAATCTTCGTCGACACACCCGGGATCCACGAGCCGCGTACACGCCTCGGCAACTATATGGTCGATCAGGCCCGCCGCGCCATCCCCGATGCCGATGTCGTCTGTATGCTCGTCGATATCACCACGCCACCGCAGCGCCTCGATGAGCGGATCGCCGCGCTGGTGCGCCGGGCACGAGCACCACGCATCCTGGTGCTCAACAAAGTGGATCTGCCCAACCCGCGTGGTGCCGAATTCCTCGCCGCCTACCGCGAACTAGGCCCATGGGACATGGAAGTGGCGCTGTCGGCCCTGAAACGACAGGGCACCGAATTGCTGATCGATGAGATCATCACTCGCCTGCCGCTTGGCCCACAACTCTACCCTGCCGAGCAACTTACCGATCAGAGCGATCGCGAGCATATCGCCGAGCTTGTGCGCGAGCAGGTGCTCCGCGCAACCGAACAGGAGGTTCCGCATAGTGTTGCGGTTGAAGTTGAGGAGTGGCAAGAAAAAGCACAGGCCGTCTATATACGTGCAACGATCTATGTCGAGAAAGATTCCCAAAAAGGCATTCTGATTGGTGCCGGCGGCCGAATGCTGAAGCGGATCGGCAGCGCCGCCCGCCGTGATGCCGAAACTCATCTCGGCCGGCCCGTCTATCTCGATCTCTGGGTAAAGGTGCGATCCAACTGGCGTGATGATGCCAGCGCACTGCACTGGCTTGGTTATCGCCCCGACGGCTCCTGATCCAGTATTTTACACCCCAACGCCTGCCGCGACGAACCTTTCGTTAGGGCAGGCGTTGCTGTTCTTCGCATCGCTGATACAGGCTATATATGGCGCAGGAAACGCTCGGGTGCGCTGAGGAATTCACGCGTGACCCGGGCGTGCTCGGTATCGGCATAGGCGATCGGGGCGATCCGCCCATCATCAAATGAGTAGATCAGTGCATCGGGGTAGGCCATTAAGATCGGCGAATGAGTCGCAACAAGAAACTGCGCCCCCTGCTGATCGACAAGTTCTTTCATGCGCGCCAGCAGGCCGATCTGGCGCATGGGCGAGAGCGGTGCTTCGGGTTCATCAAGCAGATACAACCCATCGGGAACAAAGCGTGCATTGAAGAGTGTAAAGAAACTCTCGCCGTGTGATGCCTGATCGAGATCTTCGCCATACCGGCGGCGGATCTCGTGCAGCTCGCGTTGATGCGGCATACGGGCCAGGCTGCGCGCCAGATCCGAACTACCGGCGAATGCTGTATCAACATCGGCCAGATCACGCTCAAGCCCTTCACGTATCTCGCGCATCCGCCGTGCATAGCCAAAGAAATCCTCGGCACGCATAAAAAACCCACGCCGAGTGCGCCTGGCCCACGAGAGCCGCAATTGCGCCGCAAGCCGGCGCACCGATGCCAGGGTTGTATCAACCTCGGCATCAGCACTGCCGACAGTAATCATACGCGCCGCACAGGCGATCGCCTCCAGCAGTGTCGATTTCCCGCTGCCGTTCTCGCCGATCAGAAACGTCACCGGTGCTGTGAATTCCAGGCTACGCCCGGCCAATGACTGGATCGCCGCAACGCTGAACGGGTAAGCCTGTGCGTCCGTCGCCACTCCAGGTGCAAGGGTAATGGTGCGTAGCTGTATCATGCTACGAGATTGTGACACACGCCGTACCGGTGCGCGTCGTCGTCGTTGATGGGCCACCATCGACCGAATAAGTGACACTATAACTTGGGTTGCAATATTGCCCCGGTGGGGCCGCACCAAGCGTTACCACTGCCGTGATCGCGATTTCGAGCGATTGCCCGGGCGTCAGTGTCACATTACCGGTCCAATCCACAAAACCGGGCTGGATCGGCGCGACAACACACGTTCCACTGTTGGGGGTTACCGAGCAACTTGCCGCCTCGAACACCGCCGGGCTGCTCGCACCAAAATCCTCGGTGACGGCCGTGACATTCACATTGACACCGGTTGTGTTCTCGATGCGAATCGTAAAGACAACCGGCTGATTGTTGGTGGTATTGGCCGTGCTCGGCTGCTTGGTGATCGTCAGTGCCGCAGGAACAATACTTGTATTCACGGTGGCGGTGTTATTGGCCGTATTCGGATCGCTCTCGCTCCCGCTCACATTCACCTGATTCGTCAGAGTACCCGTAGCAGTCGGCTGCAGCACGACGGCAATATCAACCATGCCGCCGGGGGCGAGTGTCCCCAGGTTACAGGTGATCGGCCCGGTACCGGTGCACGATCCCTGTGTCGGCGTTGCCGACACCAGGGTCGCCGCCACACCCGAGAAGGTATCAACCAGCTGCACATTCGTTGCACTCGTTGTGCCACTGTTATTGGTTACCCGTACCTGGTATGTCACGTTACTGCCGATTGTCACCGCACTACCCGGGCCGGTCTTCGTGACCGACAGATCAACATTAACGGTCGAAACCGTGGTTGTCACACCCGAACTATTGTTGGCTGTATTCGGATCACTCGTCGAGCTACTGACGGCACCAGTGTTAGTGATCGTGCCTGCACCGGTAGCATTCACAATCACGGTAATAGTGGCATTGGATCCCGCATTAAGCGTGCCGATGGCACATGTGATCGGTGCGCTGCCACTACACGAGCCCTGCGTCGATGTCGCCGACACCAGTGTCGCACCACCCGGTGCCGTCAATGTGTCAACAACCGTGACACCATTGGCAGTTGCCGGGCCGTTATTCGTCACCAGCAAGGTATAGGTCACATTCGAGCCGACCGAAGCTGTTGCCGGGCCGCTCTTACTGATCGACAGATCGGCAAGCACCGCCGTTGGTGTTGTGGTGGGCGTGTTGGTCGGCACGACCGGCGTGTTGGTTGGCACCACCGGTGTGTTGGTTGGCACCACCGGCGTGTTGGTCGGTACCACCGGCGTGTTGGTCGGTGGGCGCGGTGTATTGGTCGGCACCACCGGTGTGTTGGTTGGCACCACCGGTG
>CALLZL010000016.1 GCA_937859575.1 uncultured Chloroflexota bacterium | reverse complement strand
GAATGATCGACACATGCACCGGATGCGTGATATACGGAATATGTGTTGCTTTGCGCACCTGATGGCGATGTGCGATTGCCGCCAGCTGCAATGCCGCATCATAGCGTGCCGAAAGTGCCTGCATTCCTATTCCCCACCAGAACTATGGGTCTGCAGCATATACCCCATGCTGCGGATACTCACAAGTTCGATCCCATCGACGGCACACGACTCGTGTTTGTGGCGCAGCCGGGCAATATGGGGCCGCAGCAGGGCACGTGCTTCATCTTCGGGCTGCGAGCGGCCATACACCGCTTCCGAAAGCACGCTATAACTCAGCGCCGTATCGGGCTGCTGTGCCAGGGCCGTCAGCAACGAAAATTCGGTACGCGTCAGCGAAAGCGTATGGTTGCCAAGCCGAACACTATGCCGCCGCAGGTCGAGGATGAGCGGCCCGACCTCGATCTGGTCGGAGCTGGCAGGCGGCGGCGTTGCGGTACCGCCGCCTTCGATAATACCGAGCGCCCGCGCACTATCGCTGATGCGCTGCAACAGCTCGCTGCGCTGCTGGGCCGTGCGCCGCTGCTCGATACCCCGCTCGACCCGTTCGCGGATATCGAAGACCTGTGCCGGTTTCAACAGGTAGTCGAAGGCTCCGTGGCGCAGGGCTGCAATCGCACTATTGATCGACCCATGCGCCGTCAGCAGAATAACTTCGGTGGCCGGCCAGCGCTCCTTCACATCGCGCAGTACATCGATCCCATCACTATCGCCAAGCTGCAGATCGAGCAACACCAGATCAAACTCTTCGGTTTCGATCTGAGCGCGCGCTTCGCTCCCACTACCGACACACTCGACCCGATGCCCCTGCGCCCGCAATGCCGCTTCGAGCATCACGCGTACCGGGCGCTCATCATCAACAACCAGGATCTTCGCTGACTGCTTCATGCGTCACTCTCCTCGCGCACAACCGGCAGTGAGATCTTGAAGGTCGTTCCTTCACCAACCGCGCTCTGCGCTTCAATGCGCCCCTGATGACGCTCGACAATTGTCCGGCTGGTATAGAGCCCGAGCCCCATGCCACGCTCTTTGGTCGTATGCAGGCCGTCGAAGATATGAGCCAGCTGGCCGGGTGGGATCCCAACCCCAGTGTCGCTGATCGTCAGGATGATCTTGGCGGCGCTGTTGGCCTCGTGCTGCATGGAGCTGCTCACCCGCAGCACACCACCCTCGGGCATCGCATCGGCAGCATTCAACACCAGATTCAACAAGACCTGCTTGAACTGATCGGCGACCCCAAGTGATTGTGCAAGGTGTGGATCGAGTTGTTGTTCGATCTTGATGCGGCCGCGTTCGAGCTGTTTACTCGTCAGCAGCAGGATGCTGCGGAATAGTTCGTTGAAATTGATCAGCGAGACGATTTCGGCACGTGGCCGATAGAGATCGCGCAAGCGGGCCAGCACCTGCACAATGCGATCGATCTCCTCTTCTGCGAGTTCGAGGAAGTGACGATTCTGCATATGGGCATCGCTCTGTTCGAGGAACAGCGCCAGAAACCCCTGGATCGCCTGCAGCGGATTGCCAACCTCGTGGGCAATACTGGCCGCCAGGTGGCCGATCGCCGCCAGCTTCTCGGCCCGCACCAGTTGCGTCTGCAACGCGACCCGTTCGGTGATATCTTCCCAGACCTCAACAACCTGGTGCGGCTGACCGCCGGTATCGAGCAGCGGAATACTGGCGATCTCGAGCAGCGCTGCGGTGCCGTCGGCACGCTGAATGGTACGCCGGATCTTCTCGGTGCTGCGGCTGGCGAAGGTTCGTGCTGCCGGTGCACCGCCCCAGATCCCGAGTACATCACCATATGGCCGGCCAACCATGGCAGCCGGCTCCAGGCCGAACCGATCGGCCAGCGCCCGGTTCGCAGCCAGTATCGTGCCGGTCGTGTCGAGCAGCACCAGCCCCATCGGCACACCGTCGATCACCCCACGGATCAGATTGCGACTAAGCTGGATCTCGCGCAACCGCGTCTGCTCGGCAAGTTCTATCGCCTGCAGCTGGAGAGGCGCCATACGATAGACATCACCAAGCCAGCGTGCCGCCATGCGCCCGAGTGCCGCCAGTTGCCGATCATCGATAACCAGTGGTGTGTCAAACAGCAGCAGCGCAACACCGGCTATTGTTCGATCGTAGAGCAGTGCCAGTGACAGAGCCGGCCATCCCGGCACGGCCACAATCAGTGTTTCACCTGCCGTATGCCGCGCAGCAACGGCGGCAGCACGTAACGCCGGCCAGTCCGGCACCTGCCCGCTCCGGCTATAGGTCGCAACCAGATCAAAAGCGGTACCGGGGGTTGCTGCCACTTCGAGATAGCACCCCCAGGCCCCGCTCGTATCGGCAAGATCGGCAGCTATCTGCTCGAGCTGCACTACCGGCAGCTGTAGATCGGCAGCCGCCCCGTTGATATAGGTTGTTGGTGAATAATGCACCAACGCCTGCTCCGCGATCTGCTGGATTCAGCATCTTAATCGGCATGCTGGAATATTCGTATTGTTGCACCTGTCGGTACGCCTTGTCAAGCTCAATCGATGGGCACATCAATCAACCCCTTGACATAGAACAGGTGTTTCCTATATAATGTCAATTACTACATCAGTTCTATCGCACAAGTTTGCGCATAGAGGCTTTAGTGCTCAGGCATTGAAGTGAACACGTCAGTGAAAGGACTCAGCCATGCGATCTGCCGACGGTCTTTCCAACCGCCAGCGCGATATTCTCAACTATATCGAGGAATTCGTGCAGGAACACGGCTACCCGCCGGCGATCCGGCAGATACAGGAGAAGCTCGATATCTCCTCGACGTCGGTGGTAGCCTACAATCTCAAAGCCCTTGAGGGCAAAGGCATGCTCAAACGCGAGGGGAAGGTATCGCGTGGTATTACCATCCCCAATGTTGTTTCTGCGACTCTGAGCCGCATAATGGGCGGGAGCGTTCCGTTGTTGGGGGTGATCACGGCCGGCATGCCGCTGCCCGAGCCGGAAGACACCAGCAGCACCAGTGTCGAGCAGATCGAGGTACCGCCCGACGTCGTTCCGGCCGATCGGCTGAACGATGTCTATGCGCTGCGAGTCCGGGGGCACTCGATGATCGATGCACTCATCGATGACGGCGATATCGTGCTGTTGCGGTACCAGCCGACGGCCGAAAACGGCCAGATGGTTGCCGTCCGTATCGAGGATGATAATGCCGTGACCCTCAAGCGTTTCTATCGCGAGGGCGAGAAGGTTCGCCTGCAGCCGGCCAATGTCACCATGAGCCCGATCTTTGTTGATGCCGCCAAAGTCGCGGTGCAGGGCCGGGTGGTCGGTGTGCTGCGCAGTATGATGTGATCGGGATCCTGGTATTGCTACAACAGCGGCGGGGGGATGCCTATCACCCCGCCCCCGTGCGGTTACCCTTGGGGGCCGGCCCAGAACCGGGCGGAACTTGTAGCCGTAGACGATCAAGCCATC
>CALLZL010000015.1 GCA_937859575.1 uncultured Chloroflexota bacterium | reverse complement strand
TGTGACGATCGCTCTGGCGCTTGGTGCACAGCGGATGCTTGGGCGGCGTGCGCTCATCCGTAAGCTGGCCGCCGTTGAAACCCTCGGTTCGGTGACGGTGATCTGCTCCGACAAAACCGGCACACTTACCGAGAACCGCATGACGGTCACGACCCTGGCGGTTGCCGGTGAGTGCATTGCGCTTGGCGGGCTACCGGCCGGCCAGCGAACCCCGCCTGACTTGACCTTGCTGCTCACCGGTAGTGCGCTCTGCAATGATGCGGTGGTGGCACAGGTTGCTGAAGCACAGATTGTAGGTGATCCGACCGAAGCGGCATTGCTGACGGCCGCAGCACGGCAAGGGCTGGCCAAGGTTGCGCTTGAGGCAGCCTGGCCACGGGTCGCCGAAGCCCCTTTCGACTCACTCCGCAAACGCATGACGACCATCCACCGGCTGCATGGCCGACACGATCCGGCACTGGTTGACGAACCACTGCTGCCGGAGGCGCTGGTTGATGGTGCGACATATCTGGCCTTCACCAAGGGGGCTGTGGATGGGCTGCTGGACATTGCCACATATCGCTGGCATGATGGGCGAGCCGAGCCGCTTACGTTCGAACTGCGTGATGGCCTGGCTGTCGCAAATGATCAGCTTGCCCGTGAAGGCATGCGTGTACTCGGGCTGGCCTGCCGCCCACTCACCACCCTGCCGGATACCATCACGGCCGACGAGCTGGAACGTAACCTGATCTTTATCGGCATGATCGGCATGATCGATCCGGCACGTGCCGAGGTCAAAGCCGCCATCGCCACCTGCCGTACGGCGGGGATTCGCCCGGGGGTGATCACCGGCGCCCATCCACTGACGGCGCTTGCAATCGCCCACGAACTGGGGATCATCACTGATGGCCATGTACTGACCGGGCAAGAGCTGGATCAGATTTCGGATAGTGCCTTCGTGCAACGAGTCGACGAAACCCAGGTCTTTGCACGTGTCTCGCCTGAGCATAAGCTACGGATCGTGCAGGCACTGCAGGCCGGCGGGCAGATCGTCGCTATGACCGGCGATGGGGTGAATGATGCACCAGCATTGAAGCGGGCAGAGATCGGGATTGCCATGGGCATCACCGGTACTGACGTAAGCAAAGAAGCAGCCGACATGGTGCTGCAAGACGACAACTTCGCCACGATTGTCGCTGCGGTAGCCGAAGGGCGGGTAATCTTCGACAATATCCGCAAGTTTATCAAATACCTGATGACCACCAACGCCGGCGAACTCTGGCTGATGCTGCTGGCACCCTTCCTGGGGATGCCGTTACCGCTCCTGCCGATCCAGATCCTGTGGGTTAATCTGGTGACCGATGGGCTACCGGCGCTGGCCTTGAGCAAAGAGCCGGCCGAGCGCCATGCCATGCAACGGCCGCCGTATCCGCCCAATCAGCATATCTTCGCCCGCGGCCTCGGACGCCACATCCTCTGGGTCGGCCTGCTGATGGGGTTGCTGGTACTGGCGGTGGGCTACGGCTACTGGAGCGCCGGGTTGCCACAGTGGCAGACGATGGTCTTCCTGACGATCACCCTTGCGCAGATGGCACATGTGCTGGCGATCCGCTCCGAGCGCGACTCGCTCTTTGCGATCGGCCTGCGCACGAACCTGCTGCTGCTTGGCGCAGTTGCCGTGACCTTCGGCCTGCAACTGGCCTTGATCTATCTGCCATTTCTTCAGGGTATCTTCCGCACTATGCCGCTCAGCCTAGGCGATCTGACCCTCGCACTTGCGATAAGCTCTCTGATCTTCTGGTGTGTCGAACTTGAGAAATGGCTGGCGCGGCGCAAAGAGGCTGCTATGGCACCAACACCTGCCGGTTCAGCATAACACGCCACCCTACCCCCCGAGTGATGCTTCGCTGCCGCATCAGGAAGCGGCATGAGATGTCGTGTATACTACACGCCACATAGCATGATCGACAGCCCCGATTAACGGGAAGACGCACATGGAGCCACTATGCGTATGCACCCCTGGCGCGAGTGTGATATCACACTGACTGCCGAGCAGGAATATGCCAATCCCTACACTGATGTTGACATGTGGGCTGAATTCACCCACGAGAGCGGGCATGCCCTACGCCGGCCCGCCTTCTGGGATGGCGGACGCATCTGGAAGATCCGCTTCGCATCGCCCGGCATCGAAGGGCGCTGGCAGTGGCGCACAATTGGCCCGGCAGGCGATCCTGGCCTGGATGGGCAGTCCGGTGAGCTCGTGTGCGCAGCAGAACCGGCAATCGACAACCGCTTCTACCGCCATGGCTTCTGGCGCATGTCGCCCGGCGGGCGCAACCTGATCCACGCCGACGGCCGCCCCGCCCTGTTGGCCGCCGACACCGCCTGGGCGCTGCCGTGGCGCGCTACCCCCGAGCAGGTTCGCACCTATGCGGCCGACCGGCGGGCGAAGGGGTTTAATGCCGCTCTGCTGATGAGCATCCAGCCCGACATGGGCGCACGCGGCCCGCGTGACCGCACGACAGACGAAGGGTTCGGCGTTGGGTTCGAGGATCTGCCGAGCGGGCATCTGAATCAGCTCAACCCCGCCTACTTCCAGGAGCTCGACACCCTGCTCGCGATCCTGGTCGAACACGAGATCTGCCCGGTGCTGCAGCCGGTCTTTCAGGGATTCGGCTGGAAGGGCCTCGGCGTCGCCGGAACCGTCGTGCCGCCCGAAGAATACGCCCGCTACTGCCGCTACCTGGTGGCACGCTATGGCGCACAACCGGCGATCTACCTCGTCGGCGCCGACGGTTCGGGGTATGAGCCGCAGATCGCCGCCGGCGGGGCTGAAATCGAGGCATGGGATGCCTACAACCAGCCGGCCGGCATCCACTACCGGCCGCACGCCGACAACCAGGCGCAGCAGGATGCAGCGTGGCTCGACTTTCAGTGGTGCCAGACGGGGCATCACGGCGAACACATGCCGGAGCGGGTGGCCGACATGTGGCGCAACACCCCATCAAAAGGAGTCGCCAATGGCGAGCCGACCTATGAGAACGGCGTTGTTCCCGGGCGCGCAGCCGGCTGGTGGCAGGGGCACGAGGCATGGAGCAACCTGTGCGCCGGCGGCACAATGGGGGTCGTGTATGGCGCGGGAAGTCTGTGGCAGTGGCGGCTGCATCCTGAGGAACCCGGCCATGCGCCCTCCTTTCTCGCCGAGGGGGCGGGGTGGCGCGAGGCGCTCGACTTCGAAGGTTCGCGCTATGTCGGGCTGGTCGCACAGATCCTCGACGGTCTGCCGATCACCGATATCGAACCGAACTGGCAGGTGACACTCGGGCGGCGCGGGTTGCTGGTGCCGGATCGGCTCTACATCGGTTATGCCGAGGCCGGCGGGTCGCTGATGTTTATGGACGGCGTGCGCGTACCGAGGCGCTACTATGTCGTCGATCCGCGCACCGGCGCAATCGTGCGCGCGGGAGTGCGCGCCGAGCCAAACGACGGCATCCCTGATGCAGGCGG
>CALLZL010000014.1 GCA_937859575.1 uncultured Chloroflexota bacterium | reverse complement strand
CTTGGCCAGCCGTTCTGGGCGATTCTGTTTGTCTTTCCGGGGGCATTGCGTGGCGCCGGCAATACCCGCTTCCCGCTGGTTGCCGGCAGTGGTAGTATCTGGCTGACGGTCGGCATTGCCGCGATCCTGCTGCACTTCGGCGGTGGGTTACCTTCGGTCTGGGCTGCGTTTCTGGCGACATCGCCGTTTGTGGCGGCGCTCTACTGGTGGCGCTGGCGACGCCTGGTGCGTGAGATCGAGCTGCGTGAACGCGAGGGGCAGCGAGAACCGAGGTATACCGCCACCGAAGAACCGGTGCGTGAAACCGCCGCACTGTAGCAGCGGGCAACCTGAACAGCACCATGGTGCGGCCGAGATCCGGCAGACCCGACATACCTGTAGAGGAAACCTATGATGAGCCGACCCATTGTTCATATGATTGGCCAGGCACACCTGGATCCGGTGTGGCTGTGGCGCTGGACGGAAGGGCGTGCCGAGGCGCTGGCGTGCAGCCGTTCGGCAATCGATCGGCTTGGCGAATACCCGGCCTTTACCTTTACACGCGGCGAATCGCAGGTGTATAGCTGGATCGCCGAAGAAGACCCGCAGCTACTGGCCGAGATCCGAGCCCAGATCGCCGCCGGCCGCTGGCATGTCGTGAATGGCATGGTGATCCAGCCCGATATGAATATCCCGGCCGGCGAATCGTTTGTGCGCCAGGTACTGCTCGGCAAGGCGCAGATCCAGGCGCTGCTTGGTGTCGAGCCACGGGTGGCATACTGTGTCGATAGCTTCGGCCATAGCGGCACACTGCCGCAGATCCTGCTCGGCTGCGGCTTCGATAGCTATGTCTTTATGCGCCCCGGCCCACACGAGATGCAGCTCCCGGCGCAACTCTTCTGGTGGCAGGGCCCCGATGGCAGCCGCATCCTGACGTTTCGCATCAGCCAGGCGTATACTACTCGCAGCGATGACCAGGAGGCGCATGTGCAGCGCGCCGTCGCCGATATGTCGCCGGCGGTCGGCCAGACGATGGGTTTCTTCGGGGTGGGTGATCATGGGGGTGGGCCGACCAGGCGGCAGATCGAGAATATTGCCGCGATCGCGGCTGCGCGCACCGATCTGGATGTGCGCTTCAGCTCGCCGGCGGCCTTTTTCGACGCGGTACGGCCGCTGGCCGCTGATCTGCCCACGGTTGCCGCCGAATTGCAGTTTCATGCGGTCGGCTGTTACACGGCGGTCAGTGCGATCAAGCGTGATCATCGGCGTGCCGAGAACGGCCTGCTGCTGGCCGAGCGTATGGCGGCACTGGCGGCGCAGGTGTGTGGGCGCCCGTACCCGGCGGGCGAGCTGCAACGCTTGTGGCACAACCTGTGCTTTAACCAGTTCCACGACACCCTGGGCGGCTCGGCAATCAAAGCGGCCTGTGACGACGCGCTGATGGATCTGGGGCGGGTGATTCTGGGGGCCGCCGAGCTGTGTGATGATGCCGGGCGAGCAATTGCCGCCAGGGTCGATACCAGTGGTGCCGGCGGTGCGCTGGTGGTATTCAACCCCTTCCCCCAGCCGCGCAGTGTGTATGTGGAATACGAGCCGTGGACCGGCTGGCAGCCGTGGCAGGAAGGGCGCTGGGGTTTGATCGACGACCATGGCATGCCGGTTGCCTATCAGCAACTCGAACCCCGCGAGGCACTGACCGGCCCGAGCGGTGGTATTAGCCGTCTGTTGTTCCGCACCGAACTACCGCCGCTTGGGTATCGCAGCTACCGCTTCGGCCCGAATGTGGCGGCGGTGCAGGCCGATGGCATGGCACAGGCTCGTGGTGATCTGCTCGAAAACGACCGGGTGCGGTTTACGATCGATCCGCTGCGCGGCACAATTACCTCGTGTGTCGATCTGGCAAGCGGGCAGGAATTCGTCGGCCCTGGTGGCTGGAATATCGCCGAAGTGCTCGACGACCGCAGCGACACATGGTCGCATGGGGTCCGTGGGTATGGTGCGGCGGCGGCTCTCTTCGGCGATGCGTGTACCACAGTGGCGAGTAACGGCCCATTCGAGGCATCGATCCTGATCGAGCGCAGCTATGGCGAGAGCACATGGTTGCAGCAATTGATCCTGCGCCATGGCGAAGACCAGTTATTGGTGCGCAACTGGTTGCTCTGGCAGGGGCAGTGGAAGACGCTCAAACTGGCCTTTAGCGTCGCAACCGATGCGCCACGGGCGTTCCATGACGTGGCCTGCGGCTGGTGCGAACGGCCGTGTGATGGTGCCGAAGTGCCGACCCACATGTGGATGGATGTATCTGGCCCGGCGCAGGATGCCGCCGGCGCACCGATCGGCGCGGCATTGCTCAACGACGGGCGTTATGGCTGTGATGTACAGGGCAGCACCATGCGGCTGACGATTCTGCGCAGCCCGCCCTATGCCTATCACGAACCCCACCCATACGGCAGCCGTAAACGCTACGACTGGATCGACCAGGGATTGCATGAGTTCACCCTGGTGGTGCGGCCGCATCGCGGTGACTGGCGCGACGCGGCGATTCCGGCGCAGGCACGGGCGCTTAACATGCCGGAAGCGCTCATCACTACCCATAGCCATGGCGGCCACCTGCCGGCCACCTATGCCGGGTTGATGCTTGATACCGCCGAGCTTGAGTTGACCGCCTTCAAGCAGGCCGAAGATGGCGACGGCATGATCGTGCGGCTTGCCGACCGGCATGGCCGTGGCGGCCGCGGCATGCTGCGCTGGCAGGGGCAGGTGTTCGCTATCGGGCTGCCGCCGGCGGGTGTGGCGACATGGCGGTTGCGCCAGGTGGCCGGGGGCTGGGGATTTACGCCGGGGGGTTTGCTGGGGCGGGCGGAATAACCCCACCCTACACCGAGGGACAGAGAGGTGGCCTGGTGAAAAAGATACGCTGTACGGTCAATGGGCAGAGCCGGCAGAGCGACCGGCTCGACCAATCACTGCTCGTTTTTTTGCGTGATCAGCTCGGCCTCACGGGTGCCAAGCTCAGTTGTGGCGAAGGGGCGTGCGGCGCATGCACCGTGCTGCTCGATGGTGTCGCCGTGCGGGCATGCGTGACGCCACTCACGGACGCCGCCGATCGCACGGTGATGACCATCGAAGGCCTGGCGGTCGATGGCGCACTCCACCCGTTGCAACAGGCGTTTCTCGATGCCGATGCCTTTCAATGCGGCTACTGTACCCCCGGTATGATCATGGCGGCGCTCGCACTCTTGCAGCATTCGCCGGTGCCAACGCCGCGCGAGATCGCGACCCACATGGCGGGCAATCTCTGCCGCTGCGGTATGTATGCACGTATTATCGAGGCGATACAGCAGGTGGTGGCACATGAGTAGTGCGGCAGGCGAAGCTGAAATCACCACTATCGCCGACTGGCTGGCGATCGCACACGATGGGCAGATTACCGTCTTCACCGGCAAGGTCGAGGGCGGCCAGCATATTCGTACCTCGCTGGCCCAGGCGGGTGGCCGTGGGGTGCGCGC
>CALLZL010000013.1 GCA_937859575.1 uncultured Chloroflexota bacterium | reverse complement strand
GGTAGTGCGTGGCAGTGGTAGCTATGCTCCGACCGATGCCGCCCGCGTGCAAACCCACTTCAGTACAATCGGGCGGCGTATCGAAGCCAGCGAGGTTGCCGCCGGCATCCGCCAGTACGGCAGCCTGTATTATGCAACACGCGCCGAAGCATGCGGGGCCTTCAGTGGAAAAAACGGCCAGGCGCCTGAAGTTGCCGGGCTTGACGCCGCCTCTCGCGAGGCATTGGCGCAGCGTGCTCGCCGCGAAGGGCGCGGTTGCGAAGGATGCCCACTTCCATGCCACAGTGCCTATATTCGCAAGAATGGCGCACCAATGGCCTACCCCGAACTCGAAGCCCTCGCCGGATTCGGTGCCCGCTGCGGTATTACCTCGATCGACACCTTAATCGTCATCAACGACCTATGTGTGCGATTGGGCCTCGACATCACCGAAACCGGTGCCGCGCTGGCCTTTATGATGGAGTGCCAGCAACGTGGGCTGAGCAAGGCCGATACGCTGCACTGGGGCAATGGCGACGAAGTACTCGCGGCGATCCGCCGCCTCGGCCAGCGCCAGGAGAAGCGCGATATATTGTCGCTGGGTGCCGCCGAGATCCGCGAAGTATACTTCGGCAGCAGCGAATTCGCACCACAGGTGAAAGGGCTGGCGACAACCGCGCTCGATCTGCGGGCGTTGCCGGGGATGGCCCTGGCGGCTGCGACTGCCGCAATCGGCGGCGACTACCGCTATGCCATGCTGCTCGAAGAATTATTGCCCGAACCACCGGCCTGGCTTCCCGACGATCCGGCACAGCCACAGGCCATCCGCGGCCGGGTGGCACGCTTGATCTGGTACGAGCGTTTTGCTGCCGCTCTCGATGCCGCCGGCTTCTGTCGCCGCCTGGCACTGATGGCGTTCCAGATCACACCGGCCGAATTCAACGAACTGCTCACGGCTGCCCTTGGCCGCCCTTTCAATGGAGTCGAGGTGGCGCTCCTTGGCGAACGGATCGTGAGCCTCGAACGACTCATGGCGCTGCGTTTCGATGCCGCCGCCGATGCCCTGCCGCACCGCTGGAGCGAACTACCGCTCGAAGATGGCCCGGCGGCCGGCCGGCTACCGGATATCGAAACAGCCCTTGCCGAATATTATCGTCGCCATGGTTGGGATGCTGCTGGCCACCCGACGGTCGCCCGGCTTGCCGAGCTTGGGATCGATGTCTAAGCTAGGTGCAGCAATCTTGAGCCATCCGCATCCTGGGAGCACGGGCGTCCCGCCCGCATGTGCGCAAGATGCGCGCGGTCCCAATGATCAATCGTTTTATACCTGGCTATAGATACCAACCTGCTCAGCGACTCGGTTCAGCCAGTGTCTCGTGAAAGAAATCGACAATCGCCCGACGCTCGTGAGCCACATACTGATATCCGCCGTAACGATCCCGACTCGGTACACCGACCACCGGCCGGGCACGGGGGGTGGCAGCCGCCAGCTCCGCCACTTCGGTGATCGAGCCCCAGGGATCACCCACACCCTGGATATAGAGCAGTTCCGTTTCGCCAAGCGCTGATGCTGCCTGCGCCGGATCGATCGTGGTAAGCGCCGGCCCACCGAGCAGGCGTGGCATGGGTGCCGCGGCAGCAGCCAGCAACGGCCCGAACACACCAAACTGATCACGGCAGAAGTTGCGCATAAAGGTGCTGATCCGCACCGGCTGTACCGCGACCGCCGCCCGGATCGGCTGGCAGGTGGGGATGCCATAGATCAGGGTATTGGCTCCCATCGAATAGCCAAGTGCACCGATCCGATCCCCGGCGACCTCCGGCTGATTGCGAAGCCAGCCGACGGCCGCAGCGAAATCGCGTGCCTCGCGGATGCCAAAACTGACCGGCGGCGCTGCGTCGCTCGTGCCATGGTTGCGCAGGTCAAAGAGCAGGGTATGGAAACCAGCCTGGTGCAATGCCTGTGCCGGCGCCAGCAGATCAACATCCGCATCCGGCAGCATCAGATCACCACTACGATTTCCACACCGATTCCATGGCCAGCCATGCACGATCACAACCGCTGGCGCACGGCCACCACCAACCGGCGGAATATGCCACCCCGCCAGGCGAACCCCATCGGCAGCGGTAAAGTGCACATCGACATACGGCAACCCCAGATCAGTTGGGGTGCGCCAGATAGCACGCCGGGCACCAAACAGCATCAGGCGCGTCTGGTATACTGCGCGTGCCGCAAATGCGCCGGCGGCGGCACCACCGCCGATCCCAAGCGCCAGGGCGATCGTCCGGGCAATACGGGCGAATGGTTGATACATACCTTCTTCTCCTGTCGGCCGCTCTGCATACCATGATAGCAGCGAAAGGAATTTCTGATGCGTGGAATGATCGCCGCCGCCGAGCCGGTTGCCGCCGAAGCCGGTGCCCGTGTTCTGCAACAGGGCGGCAATGCCGTCGATGCGGCTATTGCCGCCGCGTTTGTCCAGATGATCGTCAACCCACAGATGTGTGGCCTGGGGGGGTATGCCCTGATTACACTGCGGCTGGCAGGCGAGCCGGCCGGCCGCACCCTGCTGCTCGATGCACCGGCCCTTGCCGGCAGCCGTACCAGCGCCGCAATGTGGGTTGATCATGTCATTCGACCCAACCCCGATGGCTGGGGCTATTTCCTCAAGGGGAAGGTGAATGACATGGGCTATCAGGCGATCTGCACACCGGGAACCGTGCGTGGGCTGGCGACGATTCTGGCACGCTGGGGCACAATTGGCTGGGCTCAGGCACTCGAACCGGCCATACAGGTGGCCGACGAGGGGTTTATGGTCGATAGCCAGCTGGCAACGCGCTGGAAGACCCGATCACCCTACCCCGAAGGGTGTTCGCTGCTCGACTATATCATGGCCAATGCCGAGGCACGCCGGATCTACCTGACATCCGACGGCATCCCATACGACGAGGGGCAGATCCTGCGCAACCCGGATTATGCCCGCACGCTCCGCCATCTGGCGGCTCATGGTGCCGATGATTTCTACACCGGCGAACTGGCCGAGCGTATGATCAGCGATCTGGCAGCCAACGCCGGGTTTGTCACGGCCGATGATCTCGCACACTACCAGGTGCGCGATGAAGCACCAACCCTCAGCACCTTCCACGGTTATACGATCGCATCATCGCAGGCACCGCATGGCGGGCCGACACTGGCGGCGATCCTGAATATTCTCGAAGGCTACGACCTGGCAGCCCTGGGGCATAACAGTGCCGCATACATCTTGCTGGTGTCGATGGCGATGAAGGCAGCCTTCGCCGATCGCAACCGCTGGATGGGTGATCCGGCAGCCGACGACGTGCCAACCAACTGGATGATCAGCAAAGAGCGTGCCGCCGAATGGCGCGCCTTGATCGATTCCGGTACGGCGATCAGTGTCGATGCACTGCCGCACGGCCCACCAAGCACGACGCATGTCTGTGTCGTCGATGCCGCCGGCAACTGTGTTTCGCTTACACACTCACTCGGCATGTCGTCGGGGGTTATTACACCCGGGCTTGGATTTATGTACAACAATTCGATGATCAACTTTAACCCACTGCCGGGGCACCGCAACTCGATTGCCCCCGGCAAAGGGCGAACCACCGGCATGGCACCGACAATCGTCTACCAGAACGACCAGCCGATCCTGGTGGTTGGGGCACCCGGCGCGAGCCGCATCATCACCGGTGTACTGCAGGTTATCCTGAACCGGCTGGTCTTCGGCATGAGCCCGGTCGAGGCGGTCTATGCCGCCCGTTTCGATTGCCAGGGGGATCGAATCGTAGTGCAGAACCGCATCCCGGAGTATATCTGCGAAGAGATCCGCCGCACACATCCGGTTGTGCGCATCCCACAGAGTCATGGGGCAATCAGCCTGGTGCAGGCAATTGCGATCGACCCTTCTAATGGTGCGCTCTCGGGTGCCTCCGATACCGGCAATAGCGGCATGGCGCTGCTGGTATGAAAGAAAGACGAGCTATCGATGCACGAACTGGCACAGCTTGACTTCTGCTACCTGACAACCACCGGCCGGGTGAGTGGGCGTCATCATACTATCGAGATCTGGTTTGCACTAGAAGGCAGTACGATCTTTCTGCTGGCCGGGAATCATACCTCTGATTGGGTGAAGAACCTGAAACAACAGCCTGCAGTGCGCCTACGGCTTGGCGATCACGAATACACCGCACAGGCACGCGTGGTGCACGAGCCGGCCGAGGATGCGCTGGCGCGTCGGCTGGTAGTGGGGAAATATCAACCGAAGAGCAGTGACGACCTGAGCGAGTGGGGGCGCACCGCACTGGTGGTGGCGCTGGACGTGTCGTGAGATCGGTGGTGGCGCTGCACCAGAGTGCAGCGCCACCGCCACTTCCTACCCTAGATCAATGCCCGTTCGCTGTCGCGATCGAAGATGTGCATCTTGCTCATATCGATCACCACTTCGATCGGCTGGTTGATGCGTGCCGCCGTGCGTGGATCGAGCCGGCCGACAAGCTCCTTGCCACCGTTTTCGATGAAGACATACACTTCGGAACCAAGCGGCTCAACAACCGTGACGTTCGTATTGAGCTTGGCGCTCTCATCGACACCACGCGGTACGTAGTGCGAGTCGTGCACGTCTTCCGGCCGAATACCGAAGTAGACATCCATGCCAATATGATCGGCCACCGCATCGACCTTGCTCGCCGGAGATCGGAAGAGCGTCGTGTAGGGAAAGAGTGTAGATCTCGGTGGT
>CALLZL010000012.1 GCA_937859575.1 uncultured Chloroflexota bacterium | reverse complement strand
TCGGCTGTGCCGCAGCCAGGATCGCATGCCTATCGACCGGCAATGATGTGGCCGCCAGTTCTGCCGCACGTTCAAGTGCCGCCGAGCGGGCATTCAGCAGTGTCGCAAGATACCGCCGCACATGCCCGGGAAGCTCGGCGCTCCGTGGCGCCATCAGGTACAGATCGGTACGGCCGCTTTCATCTTCGGCAATATACGGCAGGCTGGCATGATGCACTTCGGTCTGGTAGTGTGCCGGCAGCAAGCGCCCACTGAGCAGCAGGCGATAGGCCACCATGTCGGCCCATCCTTCCGGCCGCCGCATCTGGAAACGACCACTATGCGCTGCCGAAAAGAGCACCCAGCGTTCACATGGTGCGACCGTTCCGGCACCACCGTTATAGACGATACTTGAACTCAGGCCACGGATCATCCAGACCCCTTCGCTCGCATCGCCACCGACCGTCACGCCGATCACTTCGTCGCCGCGCACCACAACGGCTGCAGCACGCCGTGCGCCAATATTGACGTGTAAATGTTGCACGGTTTCGTCAAGCGTGCGGTAAGCGATTGTGCCGCTATACGATGCCGCCCGCCGGTTTGCAATGAAGACATATGCATGCAGCCGGCCATGCCGAACTGTGACATCAACGTCTTCGGCATCAGGCCAACCATAACGAGCAATACTCTCACGCGAATCAACGATGTCGGCAATCTGATCGCCGCTGATATCGCCAATCAGCCGGATCAGGCTGCCGGTCTCGGCCACCTGCTGTTCGGCGGCATCAAGGATCGTGCATGCTTCCAGCCGCTCATCAAACAGCGTGCGAGCCTCACCGACCAGCGCCAGTGTCTCGCTACCGGCCAGCAGCTGCTGCGTCCGCCGCGCCAGTAGCGGTGGTGCTGGTAGCAGCACCAGGGCATAGCGTGCCAGTTCTTCGGCGGTGCTGGAATCGAGGTCGATCACATCGAAGGCCAGATTGGCGCGCACCAACTGCTGCGCCAGCAACTGTGATTGTGTGCCATGATCCGCCCCCTCGACCAGCTGCTGCAGCTCGGCCGGCGGTTGCCAGGCCGGGCCTTGCTGCAGATAGTCGAGTTGATAACCCCAGGCTGCCACATGTTCGGGAATATGCGAATAACCGAGGGCTATCTTCGCCGGTGCGGTAGCCGCCGCATAATCGGCACCAAGCGCACCACACAGCATAAAGATCCCTTTGGCATGCCAGAACCGTGCACGTACGCTGCCATCAGGCCGAATCGGTGCCTCCATCGCCCAACGGCTGAACGCCCCTGCCTGCGGCTGATCAGGGCACAGCTGCGTTGCCATATAGACACATGCGCCCTGCACACCGCCAATAAACGGTGCCAGGAAGAAGAAATCCTGCGCTGCACTGATCTCGGCAACAAAACTCGGGTGGCCGCGACTCAGATGCGCCGTCAGGCGGGTGCGCCAGAAGGCGAAATGCACATACTCCTCGAACGAATAGCGATACCCCTCGTGGCCGACAAACGGTGAACGAACATCCTCGGGGTAGACATTCTGGCTAAGCCAGCCGGTAGAACGCGCCAGGGCGGGCAGATCGACAATCGTGCTGCCGGCTTCCCATGGAGCCGCCAGGAGATCATGGAATAACGGCACCTGCCAACCATCGGCGCGCAACCAGCCGGCCACGGTAGCGACAGCTTCGGCAAAAAACCAGTCGCTGAATTCGTTGAGCGCTGTATAGTGGCGTAGCGCGGCAACATCCGTGGGTGGCTGCCAGGTACGGGGCGGCTCCGCCGGCAGATCACTGCGGCCGGCACACCAGCGCGGCCAGAGCGTTTCGACAACATACGGGTTGTAATCGAGCCGCAGGCGCGGATCAAGGCCGATATCGGCCGGCAGCATGCCATCGCCGGGGGTTTCGTTATCTACTTGCAGGGCAATGATCGGCCCGGCCGGGTACTGCAGATGCCGCACAGCTGCCGAGAACGTGCTGATCCAGCTATGTGCGGCTGCCAGATAGGTCGGATGTAAATAACAGATACGCGCCATACCACTATCGGAATGCCGCCATGGCACACCATCAGGGCGCAGTGCCGCAATCGCCGGATGCTGCCGCAACAGCCAGGGGGGGATCCCGCCGCCAAGCAATTCGGCATCACAGAACGGCCCCGGCTTCAACAGAACATGCAACCCGAGCCGCGCACACAAGCCCACAAAGCCGATCAGATCACGCTGTGGATGACTGCTGCCATCGAGATCGATAACCTCCGGATGCGGTGCATGCCAGACCCACGGTACATATGTCGAGACCGTCGTGGCACCGAGTTGTCGCAAGCGCGCCAGCATGATCTCCCAGTCATCACGAGGGGTACGGAAATAGTGCAACTCGGCAGCAAGGAGTGGTTCTTGGTTCAGGAGCGACAACACCGACATGACATGCGCCTCCGCGATCTGCTCGTCGTCTACGCACTATGGCACCGGCGCAGCACGCGAATCTTGCAATACTCCAGGATATGGTAGAATAGACCCGATGCAAATTCAGTTGAAATCAGTTGAATGAGGGCAGGCGTATGAATCGCTTCTGGCAGGTTATCGCGTATATCTCGCTGATCTTCCCATTCGCCGCCGTCGGCTACAAGATGGCAATCACTGAAACACCATTGTCGGCGGTACTCTACGCTGCAATCATCGTCATTCTGGTTGTGACGGTTGGTGTCGCGCTGCGTGCCAAGCCAACCTCTGGCGACCACGCATAACGGCAACCCCACACCTTCCGGCTCAGTTCCTATTCTACCACTTCTCTCAATAGGCCTTCGCTCGTCGTCTACCAGCGTTAGGGCTACGTCAAAGTCACCTCCGGCGGGGGTT
>CALLZL010000011.1 GCA_937859575.1 uncultured Chloroflexota bacterium | reverse complement strand
GACGGCATACGAGATAAGCTAGTGACTGGAGTTCAGACGGGTGCTCTTCCGATCTAGAATAAGTGCACAGACCGCGAGCATGGCAAGCGAGCGCGGCAGGTGCCGAATGGGGTGCATACGAGGCATCTCCTCTACCTTTCAACGGGTGAACGACGCGAGTTAGCATAATCTAATATCTAAAGTTTGTCAAGCGAATACTATCAAAACCGAGGGAGGATATCATGGCCAATCCGCCTGTCTATCAGAACCTGATCGGCGGTATGCTGGTTGCAGCAGCCGGCGGCGCAACCTTCGAGAACCGCAACCCAGCCGATACAAGTGAGGTTGTCGGCATTTTTCAGGATTCCGACGAGCGCGATGTACAGGCGGCGGTGGCGGCGGCACAGCGAGCCTATGCCGATTGGCGGCTGGTGCCGGCACCCAAGCGCGCCGAGATCCTGTTTCGTGCCGGGCAGTTGCTGATCGAGCGCAAAGAGCAGTATGCCCGCGACATGACGCGTGAGATGGGCAAGGTGCTGAAGGAGACGCGGGGCGATGTGCAGGAAGCGATCGACATGATCTTCTTCATGGCCGGCGAGGGTCGCCGGTTGCATGGGCACACCACCCCCTCGGAGATGCAGAACAAATTCCAGATGTCGGTTCGTCAGCCGCTTGGTGTGTGCGCGCTGATCACCCCCTGGAACTTTCCGATGGCCATTCCGTCGTGGAAGATTCTGCCGGCGTTAATCGTCGGCAACACAGTGGTGATCAAGCCGGCATCCGATACGCCGCTTTCGGTATACAACTTTGTGCAATGCCTGATCGATGCCGGGCTGCCTGCCGGCGTGGTCAATATCGTGACCGGCAGCGGCGGCAGGGTCGGCGAGCCATTGATGCGCCATCCGGATGTGAAAGTCATTTCATTCACCGGATCAACCGAGATCGGCAGCCGGGTCGCACGCGTTGGCGCCGAAGGCATGAAGCATGTATCGCTCGAAATGGGTGGCAAGAATCCAATGATCGTGATGGCCGACGCTGATCTTGATCTGGTGGTCGATGGTGCCCTGTGGGGAGCCTTCGGCACCAGTGGTCAGCGCTGCACCGCCACCTCACGCTTGATCGCGCATCGCGCCGTGGTTGGCGAACTGACCGAACGGTTGGCAGCACGCGCCGAATCGCTCACGATCGGGAACGGCCTTGATGAAGCCAATCAGATGGGGCCATCGATCAACCAGGGTCAGCTCGATACCGTCATACGCTATGTTGAGATCGGCAAGCACGAGGGGGCACGGCTGATCTATGGCGGCTCACGGCTGCAGGCGGGGGCACTGGCGCGTGGCTTCTTCCACCAGCCGACGATCTTCGGTGATGTGCAGCGATCGATGCGTATTGCACAGGAAGAGATCTTTGGCCCGGTGCTCTCGATCATTCCGGTTGATAGCCTCGAAGAGGCGATCGATGTGGCCAATGATGTTCCGTTCGGCCTCTCGTCGGCAATCTATACCCGTGATGTCAATGCTGCCTTCCGCGCCATGCGCGATCTCTACACCGGAATCGTGTATGTGAATGCACCGACGATCGGTGCCGAAATCCATCTGCCGTTTGGCGGCACGAAGGGTACCGGCAATGGCCATCGCGAAGGCGGCCAGCAGGTGCTTGATGTGTTCAGCGAATGGAAGTCGATCTATGTCGACTTCTCGGGCAGCCTGCAGCGGGCGCAAATCGACAATAATTAGTTGGGCCGGATGCACTTGGCTGGTTGATGGGTAAGATGAGGATGCGGCAGCTACGCTGCCGCATTCCTGTTATCGGTTAGCCGTAACTGAATCGTTGGAAGTGTGTTGTAAGAAGTAGGATACACGGTGCCGCAGTACCGTGCATAGGGGTGTGGACGTTGCCGCTGACTGATGCCGAACTGATAGAGCGCCTTCAGGCCGGCGAGGATGCAGCCTACCAGGAGGTGATTGCGCGCTATGGCGATGCGCTGTATCGCTATATCTACCGCATCACCGGTGATGCCGCACTGAGCGAGGATCTGCTCGGTGAAACCTATTTGCGGCTCGTCGAGAAGATCGACGACTTCCGCTATCAGGGGGCACCGCTCAAGGCATGGCTGTATCGGGTCGCGCATAATATGGCGCTCAATGCGATGCGCAGCGGCCGCCGCATCATGCCCGGGGTCGATCTGGAGCTTGTGCTGCCGCCGGCTGATGATCCGGCCGCAACGGTGGGCCTGCGGCTCGAAGCACAGGATCTGCGTGAGGCGATTACGCAGCTGACCGAAGAACAGCAGCAGGTGCTGTTGCTGCGCTTCTTTGCCGGGATGTCGCCTGGCGAAGTGGCACGTACCATTGACAAGAGCGAGACGGCGGTGAAGCAGATGCAATTGCGGGCGCTGCGCTCACTTGGGCGGCTGATGGGACAGCGAGACGGATGATGGACGAGCAGTTCGATCCAGTTGATAGCGCACTCGATGTTTGCCTCGAACGCCTTGAGGCCGGCGCCAGTATCGAAGAGTGCCTGCGGGCGTTTCCGAATCTGCGCGCCGAACTCGAAGCACCACTGCGGATCGCGGCCGGCCTGAGTTCGTTTCCGGCTCCGCCACTGCCCGAGGCGGCACAGGTGGCGATTGCCCAACGCATGAGCGATTTCGCTGCAACGCGCCTGCCGCCAGAACCAGCCACGCCGGTTGTTCCGGCCGCCCCGGCCGCGACAACCTTGCCATTCGTGCCGCTGCTGATCGTTGCGGCTAGCCTTGGCGCGCTACTGCGGGCACTTGTCTTTCTGGCGCTGGCGCTGTTGTCCTGGCCACGCCCGCCGGCGCTGCCGCTCCCGCTATCGACTCCGGTTGTGACGG
>CALLZL010000010.1 GCA_937859575.1 uncultured Chloroflexota bacterium | reverse complement strand
AATTTCAACACTATTTTCAACGCTATTTGGCGCGTCCTGCTGCGCAATACGTGAGAAGCGTTGAAGTGTTGAAGGTATCTCTATCTAAATAAAAAAATATTTTACACATAGTTTAATTTTCTACGCTCATTATGTTGAGTTGTGAGGCGTGAGAGATATAGAGGGCGAGATTCATTCAACGCTTTCAACGCTTTCAACGCTTCTCGATTTATCGCATTCCGATGCGGTATATAGCGTTGAAAATAGCGTTGAAACGGCTTCAACGCTTTCAACACTTCTCGCCCGTGCGCCGGTCAAGAGCGCGTCTGGATGCGCCGGCCGCGCGCGGCGATTACCAGATTCAACGCTTCAACGCTGATCAACACTATCTGCGGTGTCAGCTATTCCACCCGAAGCCATCGCCGATATACCGCACTGGAATGAGGAATAGCTCCACAATATATCTTTACAAACAATCGGTATTATGCTATGATGATACAGGAGCATAAGAACGATGTTGTGTTGAGGGGAAGAAGATGGAGCGCATTCCCGTAGCGTTGATCCGGCCAGGCGACAATGATCGGAAGGTCTTTCGCGACGCGGAGTTGGCAGAACTGGCAGCGTCGATTGTGGCGCATGGGTTAGCGCAGCCGATCACTGTTCGGCCGGCGCCGGAATTGCCGTCGTGCGCTGTCTGCGGCTACCGCGTGGCCGGTGAGCGGTGCGACGAGCACCCGGCTGCCGACCTGGTTGTGACGCGCTATGAGGTGGTGGCTGGTGAGCGCCGATGGCGGGCGCACCGGCTGGCAGGGCTGAGCGAGGTCGCCGCGCTGGTGCGCGACTTGAGCGATGAGGCCGCGGCTGATGTGATGCTGCTGGAGAATCTGACGCGGGTTGATCTGGGGCCGATGGAGGAAGCACGAGCGTACCAGAAGCGCATCGAGCGCTTTGGGCGCAGTGTGGCAGACGTGGCGAAAGCAGCGAACAAGAGTCCGCGGCATGTGCAGAAGCGGCTCGGCTTGCTATCGCTCATTCCGGAGGTGCAGCAGTTGATCGAGTCGCGAGCGCTGCCGGTGGCCTATGCAGAAGCGATGATAGCGTTGAATGGCTGGTCGCAGGCCGCTGCGGTCAAGGCGCTCAGCGAGAGCGAGGGGCTGCCGACGTTGCATCGCTGGCGCTTCATTGTCGGCGCACTGCTGGAGAAGCAGAGTCAGACGGCGATGTTCGATCTGGACTCGTTTTTCCGCGATCAGCTTGCTGCAGCGGACGATACTCCATCGCCGGCCGTTGCGCCCGATCCGCGCCTGCCGCCGATGCGCCCGAAGGTCACGGACAGCACCGGGCGAGCGTTGCTCGACTACGCGGAGCAGCTGGAGCGCGACGGGTGGGTTGAGCAGGCGGCGGGAGTGCGGACGGCGCTGGCGTACCTGGTGAAGCTGAACTATGTGCGGAATGTGTAGGGCGGCAACTTTGAGCGCGGCGCTCTCTAGATAAACATGTTCGCAGGATCATCGTCGTCTGAAAGTGCTTCGTCGAGTTCCGCATTGACGATTGCGTTGATGTCAGCGTCAGGCACTCCTGCGGCGCGAAACTGCGCGTCGATATCGTCGATCATTTTTGCCAGTTTCGTATTCTGTGGTGCATCAGATATAACTTCAACCAGATCTTCCCCTAACTTTCGCTTCTTGTCCGGATCCGGTATTTTGGCTGCTACCTTTTCCTTTGAGGAACGGGCTTTCATGAGCAACTTGAATCGCAGGGCATGGCGCTTCGTTGCTTCCGCGCGAGCTTGCTGCTCTACGGTGTAGCGACCGCTTTCCGGATTCGCTCCTATCTTGGCCGGATTCAAGCGGGCGCCTGGATCTTCGAAGGCATGCCCCTGGAAGAACTCGTGTTCCTGCCCTTTCGGCGCATTCTTTACCTGAGTCATGCTGAACGGCACTGCAGGTGTGAACATCTGCCGTCCGGGGGTGTGCGGTGCAAAGGGCTGTGACCCAAACACCGGCGCCGGAGCAATGGCCGCTGGTTTCGTTACATTCGGTGTCACCTTTGGCACCCATTTTGTCGGCATGCGACGAGGTACGTTCAGGACTTTACCGTTGATTGTTGGCTTGAGATGCTCCGCCTGTGCATGCGGTGTTCTGATAACCTGGAGCGCGCCTCTGTCGACCAGTACCTTGACTGGCAAGTTCAGCGGATCCCCGTCATATGCAAGCTGCACTTCGAGATCAACTTTGGCCGTTGAACCTGGTTTGATGTTCTCGCCGACCGGACGTTCGACGAACTCGCGGTATGCTTCTTCGTTGAACACGGCATTTTGCGGCGCCAGGTTTCTGGCTTCGTATGCCGACGCCTTCTGCTTTTCATCGAAAAACTCGTCCGCGATCAGGTGGCCAGTATCGATGGTTTTGTCTGCAATTTGATGACTGACTGCCAACCGTTCCCACCTGCCAAGTGCGCCGACATCTTTGTAATCCCCGGTGACTGTACCTCGCCCTTTCTTGCCGGTGTTTGCTGATATGGTCGCCTTCGCTTGCGTGGTGCGACCAAGGCTGGTGGTACCCTTTCGTAGCTGGCTGTCAATATCTTCCGGCAATTGATACACGGAATCCAGCCCCTCGTCAGCGAGAACCCCTCGGATAGACTTTTCTGATAGAGTTGCCGTCCCAAAGCCCTCCACATATCGCTGCAGAATCTGCGATCTCGCGCTTGGCGACGGGGAGCGGCGAAGGAGTCGTTGCGTTGCACGATTACCAAGCGCTCGCTGCAAGGCAATGGCTTCCTGGGGGCGCATGCCAGGCGCATACTGCCCACGTGTCTGCTGCAAGTTGATTCGATCGTTATTCTCAACGTGAGCGGTTGATTGTGGTGAGGATGTGGTGGGTTGCGAATGTGACGTAGTGGTTGGATGCGGAGTTTTTTCCGGTGTTGCTTCTGCCATACCAGGAACCTCGCTACCTACCAGGACAATCTTCAGAGACGCAAAAACGTTGTACGAAGGTGAGGTAGAGAGGATGGTTTGTGTTGTACGTGAAGCCTTTTCATGCTAGTGCATGTCAGAGGCGGCGTCAAGACATGAAACAGTGACCACGAGAGAAGAAAGTTTGTGCTACACTACTGGTGAGCCAGGGCGAAGAACGCGCGGCAGGTGGATATCCACCTGCCGCTTTTTGTTGGAGTTGCGATGTTTCAGGGCACCATACCCGGCGACGCGCGATCGATCGTGCGCGAGATCACTGACGGCTGGTCGTGCCGATCGGTGTATGTCGGGTGCTCTGGCAACTTCACAATCGAGCGTATTCTCGCCGAGAGTGGGCGCTTCTCGTTGTACGGCAATGATGTGTCGCTGTATACATCGATCCTCGGCCACTATCTGGCGCAGCAGCCATTTCGCATCACGCTGACCGACGAGTATGCTGCACAGTTCTCCTGGCTCGCCCCCTACCTTGCAGACCCGGCGGATGCGGTCGCGACCATCATGCTGTCGACGCGCATGCTGGACGGCCTCGGCCGCAACAACGCCTACTACGAGCGCCAGCGTCGCGCCTATCAGCAGCAGTGGCCGCGCCTGCACGCAGCGACTGTTGCGAAGGTGCGTGCAGTGAAGGTGCGCCTGGCGGGCTTTGTGTGCGGCGATGTCTGTGACTACGTCGAGCAGATGCCGAAGGACGCCGGCTTTTGCTCCTTCCCGCCCTTCTGGTCTGGCGGCTACGAGCGGCTCTGGAAGAATCTTGAGCGAGTCTTCGATTGGGATCGCCCGACCTACCCCGAGCTCACCCGCGAGCGCATCGATGCGATGTTCGCGCGCGTGATGCAGCAGGACTACTGGCTGCTCTCCATTCCGGAGCGCGTGCCGGACTACGAGCCCTACTTACGTGGCACCGCACAGACGACCAGCCGCGCGATGACCTGCTATGTCTACGCGAACGGAGGACCGCTGCGCATTGCGACGCCACAGCAGAAGGTCGATCCGCTGTTCGCGCCGCGACTCCTCCCCGGCATGGCGATCGGCGAGACGCTTTCGATTGCGCCGATCACGATCCCGCAATTCAATGCACTGCGGGCGATCTACCTCAATCGTGCGATTCGGCCCGGGTCCGTGTCGTACCCGCTGGCCGTGCATGTCGATGGCGTCGTGATCGGCGCCCTGGCGTTCTCGAATGCACCATCGCCCATCCGCTATGACGCGCTGGAGCCATACATCTACCTGATGAGCGACTTTGCGGTCGCGCCGACGAACTACCCGCGCTTGTCGAAACTGGTCGTGATGGCGCTGCTCAGCCACGAAGTCAACGACTACCTGGAGCAGAGCATGTCGCGGCGTCTGCGATCAGTGGTGACCACAGCGTTTGCAAAGCACCCGGTGAGCATGAAGTATCGCGGACTGCTTGATCTGCTGTCGCGCGAGGAGACGGAGAGCGTCGATATTGGCGGGAAGGGCTACAAGCTCCAGTACGGCGGCGCGCTCGGCCGCTGGTCGCTGGCTGAGGCGCTGATCGCGTGGAAGAAGAAGCATGGAAGCTGAAATCATTACAATCGACCCGCGCAAACTCAAGCTCCTGGAACTGAATGCGCGCTACATGCCGCATCACACATACGCTCGCCTCGTCGAGAATGTGCGGCGCGACCGGCGGCTGACCTCCGTGCCGTTCTGCGCTGCTGCGGATGTCTACGATGCCGACGACGCCGTGCGCTTCGATGAGGATGGCACGGCCATCTATGAGGTGCTCAGCGGCAATCACCGAGTCATGGCAGCGATCGACGCCGGCCTCACCGAAATCTTTGTGATGGTGACACAGGAGCCGCTCTCACGCGAGCAGCGCACGGCGATCCAACTTAGTCACAACGCGATCGACGGTGAGGACGATCCGGCCATATTGAAGCAACTCTACGACAGCCTGGGGATCGACTGGCGGCAGTATTCCGGCCTCGACGACAAAACGCTTGCGTTGCTGGAAAAGGTGACGACCGAGTCGCTCAGCGAGGCGAATCTCGAGTTCCGGCAACTGTCGTTCGTCTTTCTGCCCGAAGAACTGGACCAGGTCAGATCGTTCTTTGACGGTATCAAGCAACTGATGCACGGCGATGAGGTCTGGCTGGCGCGCTGGCGTGACTACGATCGGCTGCTCGACACCCTTGACGACGCGGGCGCCGCCTACAACGTCAAGAACACAGCCACGATCCTGATGCTGCTTCTCGACATCGTCGAGCGGCACATCACGGATCTGGCAGACGGCTACGACGACGGCAGCGACAAACCGCGCCACAAGGGGCTGGTGCCGATTGCGTCGGTGATGGGGTCGACGAAGCTGGCAGCGGCAACGGCGACCCGCCTGAAGCGCTATGTGGAGCGGCGCATGGCAGCGGGCGCAGTGGTTGGCAAATACCGTTTGGCCCCGCACCGGGTCTGCCGCCCTGGATAAGTAAGGCAATTCCATAATGCCGCTGCCATACGGTTTTTCACCTTTGGGTACTTTGTGCCCCAGCCATTGT
>CALLZL010000009.1 GCA_937859575.1 uncultured Chloroflexota bacterium | reverse complement strand
ACCGATGCACCCTGAATTCAGGAAAAACCTGTCTCACAGGTATTGACACATTCCGCTATTGGGGTATCAAATGGGGTTTGCCCGACTTGTCAAGCCACAATGTCCAGGGTCGCAGTGATGAGACAAGAGACTCAGGTCATCGCCGATCCACATGGGTACCACATTTTTTACCCAAGCGGAGCCTCACAATATGTATTTTACGCCAACAGCCCTCGATAATCTACTGACCTCTACATTAAGGGTTAAACTCCTGACTATAATGCGGTAGACACGAGGCACTATCTAGCTATATGTACTTACTGCTCTGCATCAGAACACTTGAAATAAGATCTTGAGGCTGAAAACTTCTCGCCGTTGATGATACTGGCCTGCCGCATCAGGATAGTACTACAGTTGAACTTATCCGAGAACTTCCTGATTGGGAAGCCAAGGAATTATCAGACAAGTTCGCAGAATGTGGCTTCCTGAAGCCATATTCTGCTAATTACATATGCGATCGCGCGGACAGATAAGAGGATGATGTTACATGCAAATTCACTACCACCAACGTACTTTCGCCTTACTCGAAGTTAAGCCAGTTATTGATGACCATTTATTGGATTTATTGCAGTACTACGAGAAACATTATAATATCAGTTTACCGCTTGCTGTTCGTGAATGGTATTCGATAGATGGATCTGTGCAGATATTAAATCGATACAGTAATGGAGATGTTGCTTTAGATCTTGAGGAGATAGGACATTCCATGGAGAACAGAAGCGGATATCGCTATTGGGATTTCCAGAACCAAGACATGATTCCAATTATGATCGAGAATCAAGCGAGTTTTCTATGGGCTATTCACTTAAATGGGTCAGACGATCCTCCAGTAGGTTACTGGGATGAAGATGATAATTGGAGTCTTTGTTCTTCTACTTTTTCTTCGTTCATTGAGGAAAGAATTTGGGAACACCTATATTGGGGAGAGGATTGTGTGATTTTGTCTGAGAGTGGCGATATTGATCGGAAACAATTGAGTGATATCTCGTCTAATATGATTGGGGATGCCTACGAAATTACCCTAGATAGTGTATTTCATATACATTCAGGCAAAAAACATATAATTATATTTAAAAATGATAATAAAAGATGCCGTTGGACAATACGAGCTACATCTGCTGAGGATTTGTTCATATCAATAGAAAGTATCCTTAAAGTGGTTCCGTTGCAAGATAAATTGGCAATCAGATATCCCTTTGGGATGGGTTGTGCTGAGAATGTAATAAGGAAGATTCACTACCACTACAATCAACGGCCTGACCAGGATGACGCTGTTCGTGGTCAGCTCGAATAGCGCCGCCACATCGACCAGTACCTCGCTGCAGCGCGCGACGCTGTTCTGGAATGAGACCAGTTCGTGGGGTGTGACCGGGATGGGGGTGTATCAGGGCGCGGCGCAGGCGCGCTTCGGCACCACGCAGACGAATAACAACCTGATCTACACCCGCCCCAGTTCGATTGGCACCGCATACACGCGCACCAGCGCCAAGCACAGCGGCACCACCGACACCCTGTATGTCGATGGCACGGCCGTGCTGACTCAGACCGGCAAGCTCACCACCATCAGTGGCACGCAGAGCACCGCGCAGCTGGGGCGCGGCCACAATAACAATACCTACTTCCCCGGCGACATTGCCGAAGTGCTGGTGTATGAGCAGGCGTTGAGTGAGGCTGATCGCCTGCAGGTCGAGCGCTATTTGCAGCAGAAGTACGCTCCGACCGCCGCGCAGCCCGGTGTCGTCAGCCCGCCGGGATATGACGAGTGGTACGCCTACAACGCGATCGGCAACCTGACGAGCAAAGCCGGGGTGAGCTATGTCTACCCGGCAGCAACCAACCCGCGCCCGCACGCGCCCACCAGTGTCGGCGGGCAGCCCTACACCTACGATGCCAACGGCAATCTGATCAGTGGCGGCGGGCGCACATATGTCTGGACCGCCGACAACCGGCCGGTGAGCATCACGACCAGCAGCGGCACCGAGAGCTACAGCTACGACGCGGATGGCGCCCGTGTGCGGCGCGGTGCCAGCGACGGCACGC
>CALLZL010000008.1 GCA_937859575.1 uncultured Chloroflexota bacterium | reverse complement strand
ATCTTGATGGAATTGTAACGACTCACAGCACGTACCGAGCGAGTGCCACCCAACGCCCTGCCCATCAGTTGCCCGCGCCAGGCAGAGCCTCAATCAGTCGCTCCAACTCAGAAAATTCCAGCGATCTTGAAGAGCGCCCGGAGCGGCGCGGGTCAACTGCATGGGCCTGTTGGGCGGCCGAATAGTGGAATGCGACCGATGAACCGTATCACCTTGTCCCTCAATCTGATGATAAACTCTGTACTCCTGCCCATACAAAGGAGAGTATCAGTTCACTTTGCATTGTGAGTGTGAATGGCTGATAGGGTAGCGCTGCTTTCCCTCTTTGGGCCAGTACTCGATTGTAGTTCTCGATTTCTGCCAAACTCGCAGCACCTAGCTCAGAACACAACCCGAGTGGAACTTCTGTTACCCCAATCATTTGTGGATTGAAGCGCTCGAGCACAAAGGCCAGTGAACTCTCACTCATCACACGCTCCGAACTGCTTCCGATGCTGGGCAGTGCCAAGATTCCAGGAGCCAGTACTGTTGTTGCAAAACCAGTTGGATCATAGGCCAGCATCGGGATAGGCATAGAAAGCATGCTCATAAGATGCTCGGCGATAGGGTTACTTACTACCGACATTGCTTTTCCACCCAAATAGAAGAAGAGCCCTGGAGCAACTCGATGAGCGGTATGCAACGAATAATAGCCATCAATCTGCTCGAACTGTTCGAGCCAGGAGCGAATATGCTGACACTCTGCATATGTTGAAGTCGTAAATGCTCCCTCCAGATCTTCGACCGCACCAAGATTGAGCAAGTCTGGTGTGGTTGGGTTGGCGCCAAGAGCAGCGAGATTGCGACTGAGACGATCAGGGTCAGCGACCGGCACAATCGCAAAGCGGTGCTGTTTGGGAGGATAGTTCAGTAGGTGTTGAATCAGGCGGATAGCGGCAAGTGGGCCAGCAATCTCGGTGGCGTGAAAGCCAGCGATGACAACAATCGTGAGTGAAGCCGTGGGCGAGCCAATCTGCACAGCAGAGAGCAAACGGCCTTCTGATGAGTGACCAAGGAGATTAAGTTGAGCATGTTGAGCGACTTGGTGGTGGAGAAACGAATCGAGGTCAAGGAGTGTTTGCCATTCCATCGCACGATTGCTCCCTAGTCAACTGGCTGGAGATTGTAGCACACTTCCTGGAAGGCAAAGGTAGAGCTAAAGGCCGCCCAACGGTGGCGCTTAGCCGCCGCCGACCGCTCGGCGCGCTGCACACACAGTCTACCAAAAAGCCACGATCTTGCGCGCCGAAGGCGGTCGGCTACAGCGCGGTGTTAGCTGGCACGTCGGTTGTTGTTGATTTAGGGTAATAGTCTTCGAAAATGGTGTTTTCGAATTGTGTCGTTGTCCAGCCTTTCGCGTGCGCCCACCAACGTATTGCGGTCATGTACCGATTGTATGCTTGCCAGGATGACTGAGCGTCAATCCACGGCATCGGCAACGCTGGATCGTTTACTTGACGTATCGCACGGCTCGCCGCTTGAAAGCGTGGCCATACCTGATCCGCAATGACTTTGTTGTCAAACGGAACGGGTGGATCATCGACGATATCGAGCGATCGTGCGAGAAAGTGCAGAACTTTTGATGTAATGATACTACTCCATTGGAGGCGATGAACGAGGATATGCCAAGCGTGTTGCATGGTCGCATGATGTCGGGTCATCAGCACACAGGTGCGTAAAGCCTGTTCGATGCCATCGAGTGGTTGCACATAGATGTGTCGCTTGGTTCGAGTCATACCACCCCATGCGACGACAAGCGCTAATCCTTCCAAATACTGCTCGTGCTGAAAGCACAGGATGATCGTGTGTGGATTAGGGAGAAGATAGCGATGTGTCGCGTCAAAACAATAGGTTGGGAAACGTGGTTGGCGGATGTGCTTCAACCAGGTAGCTTCTGTGAAGCGTACGTTACTTCCATCATATTGACTTTGCAGGGCAAGTCGAACTGGTAATGTCCATCGTTGTGCCCAGTAGGCGGTCGATTCGTCATCCTCCCAATGCAGTTTCATGGCTTGTGCTCGTGGCTCAGTTGGGTGGTAAATCAAGCAGATGTACGGTACGCGAATTGAGCAGAGTATAGCATGAAGACGCACGGCCTTGTTGCGGTACGAGCGTTACAGTGCCAGCTAACGGTTTGCCGCTCAGCCGCCGCCGACCGCTCGGCGCGCTGCACAACATATTGTATCAAAATGCCAACGATCTCGCGCGCCGCAGGCGGTCGGCTGCAGCGGCGTGTTGGGCGGCGTGGCTGGCAACACACAAGAACCTTATTGAACCTGCAGACTGCTCGACGGCAGGGTATGACCGTCGGATATGGCCATACCACGACGCACGTATGGTGCCGGTCGATCCATCCTCCTATCCAGGGGTAGGTTCTGCGCAAACGCGAGCGTGGAAGGTGTTGCACATGGACAGCACATCCAGGCGGTCAGCAACAGCAGTACCGCTCCACGGCGCACATGAGATGTCGAGGTTCGGGTTCGTCGCACAATGGCACCGTTGATGCGGAGCACATTACGGTATCACGGTACATTGCATGCCTTCAGGCGAGACATCGACCATACCGGCAGTTTCAGCAACCACGCGTGTGAACGATGCGGCCTGCAAATGGGTCTGCCACGCCTGTTCGTCGGTATATTCCTCGTATACCAGTAACTGATTCTCCGGTTTCTTTGGTCGGAGGATTTGGAAGTGGAGTGTGTCAGGTTCGTCGGCCAGACAGCGATCACGATGTGCCAGCAGAAGCGGCAGAAAATCTTCCATGCGACCGTCCACGACGTTAATTGTGGCAATCACGACGAATCGAGCCATATGCAACGCTCCTTTCTGAGCAATTGAGAAACATACGGGTCAAGTCAGAGAATTGGTGTGATCGAACGCCGCCCAACATGCTGCCGCTTAGCTGCCGCCCGGCGCGCCGCACAATACGATCTATCAAAATGCCGGCGATTCCGCGCGCCGGAGGCGGTCAGCTACAGCGGCGTGTTAGGCCGCAATTGCTGTTTACTGCAGTGATACACGATCTAGTCAGACTCTTCTGTTTGGCTTTCGATCCGTTCAAGACGCTTCATTGCTTCTTCGAGTGTGATACCGCCCGTTTCTTTCGCACGCTCCGCGAGAAAATCCCTAAAGAGGGTACTCTGGCCGAGTTGTGCCGCCTCGCGCTCAAATTCATCGGCCGGTTCGAGCACAAAAATCGTGCCATCTTTGGCAATGACCTGCACGGATTCTGCAGCAGCAGCTTGGAAGAGTTCGTCTATTGTGAGATGCTGTGTACGGAGGTCAAAGGTAATCATAGGTCAACCTTCTTTCCACGAATGTACAGGTCATTATGATCCTTGTAGCCGATCGCGACCACATGAATTTGGGTGGCCGGTACAAGAACGTAAAAGATGCGATAGTGATCGATACGCAATTCCCATGGTGCGATAGGATTGGGGTCGAGTCTCTTCCGACGCTTTGTCTCAATTGTCGCGTCGTAGGTGAGGTGTGTTCCAATTCCCGTTAAGATAATCCGTTGTTCGTGTGTGCGGAAATAGGTCAAATCCGTATCGGCACTGGGAAGCAGAATGACGGTGAATTTCATATGCACCTATCACGACCGTCATATCGAGTAGCAACGTGATCATAAGTATAGCCTATCGGTACGACGGTCGCAAGAGGCATGTCGCACAGACGTGCGAGCACGTGACCGTTGGAGGAGCGGATGCAAACACGTGTGTTGGCAATGTGGTAGGCGTACGATGGATTGCGGCCTAACGGATTGCCGCTTAGCCGCCGCCGACCGCTCGGCGCGCTGCACAACACGTCTACCAAAAAAGCCACGATCTTGCGCGCCGGAGGCGGTCGGCTGCAGCGGCGTGTTGGGTGGCGGCTTTCCATGATCAATGCATTTTTCGGCTGCACGAGCATATCAACTTTTGTTGTGTACGGGTTCTCTTTTTCTGAAATATGACCACCACACGCTATCGAAGAGTTGGATTCGCGAATGGTTGGGTTCAATCGCGTGTAGCGCCAGCCATGTATCCATGTTCTCACGACTTTGGATATCATACCGAATCCAACGTAAAGCTTCTAATATTCGTGCATGGGATTTGATCGTCTCTTGCCACGATCGCTGTTCAGGCCAGTTTGGGTTCATATATGCGCCAAAGATTGCCTGGTTATCGAGAATAGGGATAAGGTTTGGGCGTTTCTTGTGCAGAACCTTTGTGGCTAGTGATGCGCCAAAACCACTCCACTTAGCAACTTGCCGTACTACATCGGCGACAACGTGTAACTCTCCATCTGAGGTATCCGCAAGTGATTTGTTTGGTAAGCGGGTGAGGTCGAGATCCGTTGCGTTGTCACGGATGCTTTGAAATGCACGATAACCGGCGCGGGAGTTAACAAGCAATGTGACGGCGAGATCTTCCGGTACAAGCTTGTCACGAGACGTTATGGGTTGGTACGTGATGTACTCATAACCAATATCACCAGTCTGACGATAGGTGCGCAATAGTTCGTCAGCGTTGTCAAGTTGGCGATTGATTTGATTCGCGCCGAGAGTCAACATAAGAGTCATAACTATAGTTCACCTGTAGTCTAAAGCCAATACCTTTCAAATAAGGACGTATGCATGGTCGTCGATTTTCAATATGGCGTCCTGATGCCCCATCAGTGGTTTGGGCGACATCTCCGGCATCGGGGGAGGCTGCACCACGACCGCATCCGAGAAGCTCCCCTGCGGTTTGGGCGGCTGGAGATGCTGCGCGCGTTTCAGTTTGAAGTTCGACATCTTGCGCTTGACCACCCGCGCGTTGATCCGCAGACGCCGTTCGGGCAACCGCTTGGCTGCAATCTCGCGCAGCATGCGGGCGTAGAGCGCCGGATGCTGGGCTGGTGCCACCTGCTGAAACTCAGGTACGGCATCCCGGACCACCTCCAGCGCATGCACGAAGCTCAGCCGGTCGGGGTCCACGTCGACCGCCAGCGCCGCCGCATGCAGCAGCACCCGCACGGCGTAATGGGCCAGCAACACGCCATACAGCTCCTGGATCACGCCCACCGGCGTCAGGCTGCGCAGCGTGCGGCCGACCAGCCGCTGATGGGTATCGATTTCATCAATGACCAGTTCGATTTCCCAGCGTTCGTGATAGCCACACGCCAGGTCGTGGGCCGGCGCCAACCGGGGGTTCAACAGGGTCGTCAGCACCCGGTGGGTCTCGCCATACCCCGGCAGCGTGGGGTCATTGATGGTATAGGTGATGATGCGCACCAGCAGGCGGATGCCGGCCGTGCGCCGGGCATAGTCCGACGGCAGCAGATACGCCAGTACCGAGCCATCCGGCAGGGTGCGTACCGGCAGCGGTTGCACGCCTGCCGGCAGACGACTCAGCACATGCGCGCCGCGCTGACGGGCGGCCAGGACCATGTCGAAGTCGTGAAAGCCGCGA
>CALLZL010000007.1 GCA_937859575.1 uncultured Chloroflexota bacterium | reverse complement strand
CGTGTGACGTCGATGGCGCTCTATGGCATCTTCGTCGATATTGGCGTAGGGCGCGACGGGCTGGTTCATATTTCGGAAATGAGTGATACCCGCGTCGACTCGCCAAGCGATCTGGTGAAGATCGGTGATCCGGTCAAGGTACGCGTCAAGAGCGTTGAACCGGATGGGCGTCGTATCAGCCTGACGATGCGCTCGAAGGAGCGTAGCGAAGGCCGTAGCCGTAGCCGCCGCAAACAGGATGTCAACCGCGACCTGATCGCCACATTGCGCGTCGGTGAGAATGTCGATGGTACCGTTACCGGCATTGCGCCGTTTGGCGTATTTGTCGACATCGGTGCCGGCAAGGATGGCCTGGTGCATGTCTCGGAACTGGCCGAAAGCCGAGTCGAGAAGGCCGAAGATGTCGTGCAGGTCGGCGAAAAGTACACCTTCAAGGTGCTCGAAGTTGATGCCGACGGCGCTCGTATTAGCCTCAGCCTGCGCCGCGCCCAGCGCAGCCAGCGCCTGCAGCAACTCGAAACCGGCACCATTCTCGACGGCACCATCAGCGGTATTGCACCGTTTGGAGCTTTCGTCGATATCGGCGTCGGCCGCGATGGCCTGGTGCATATTTCCGAGCTTACCGAGGGGCGGGTTGGCAAAGTCGAAGATGCCGTCAAGGTCGGTGATAAAGTCAAGGTGCGCGTGATCGAGATCGACCTGCAGAGCAAGCGCATCAGCCTGAGCCTGCGGCTTGAAGATACACCACGCCTACCGCCGATCAGCGAAGCGGGTACCAGCACCATCGGCCGTGAGGATCGCTTCCAGCGACCGCCGCGTGAGGATCGCCCGCGTCGCGAGGATCGCCCGCGCAACCAGCGGCCTGAGCGTGCCCCGGAGATATATACCGCTGGCGACGACATCGACGAGACATTTACCGGCGATGCGACTCTCGAAGATCTCATGTCGAAGTTTGGCGGCTCGCGGCGCAATGATCGCAAGCGCCGCTACGACGAAGAAGAACCGGAAGAGGGTGAGGATCGTGGCTCGCGCCGCCAGCGCGATGCCATCCGCCGCACACTCCAGCAACTCGACGACGAATAACCTGTTGTGCTGTATACGAGGCGCTCTTGTGGCGAGATCTGGCATGTAGCCAGGCTCGGCCACGAGAGCGCCTCATGTTCACCGTAGGATGCGCTCATCATAACGGCGAGCAAAGTATGCTATAATTCAGCGTGTTTTGCATCTGGATGCAGTACAGCATCGTAAGACAAATACTACGCATAGATTATCTATTGAGGAACAGCAATGCCGAAGCGAACCTGGCAACCCAAACGTATTCCACGCCGTCGTAAGCACGGCTTCCTGTATCGTATGTCAACCAAAGATGGGCGCGAAGTGCTGCGCAGGCGTCGCCTGCGTGGGCGTTGGCGGCTCTCCGTCAGCGACGAGCGGCGCGAGGTACGGCGCGGTCATCGCTAGTGTGTTGGATCGCCGGCCGCCACCTGGCCTCACATTCACAAGCGGCATCGTCGTGCAACACCGCATGGAAGGTAGTGTGCCGGCATCAAGCGTTCAGGTCGTTATGAAACGTGCCTATCGCCTGCGCCGGCCCGAACAATTCCAACGCCTGCGACGCACCGGGCGCAAATGGGAATCAGCCCTCATAACGCTCAATGGTGCACCGGGCCGCCACCATCGTACATGCTGCGGTTTTGTGGTCGGCAAACGGATCGGCAAGGCGGTCGAGCGTAACCGCGCCCGCCGCCGTCTGCGTGAAGCAGTGCGTCTGGCCTATGATCATATCGCGGCCGGGTGGGATCTCGTCTTCGTCGCACGTTCCCCGACGTTGACGACGATCGAGTTCCGACAGATCCAGGCCGCCGTTGAGCAACTCATACGGCGTGCTGGTCTCTGGAAGGATACACCGCCCGCCCAACCCCAGTAAAGGGCATTATCAATGGGAATCTGGCTCGCATTTGTTCACTTCCTCGAACAGATCCTGACGACGTTTTATCAGTGGACCGGAAACGCCGGTATTGCGATCATCATCTTTACGGTGGTTGTGCGTACGGTCATCCTCCCGCTGACAATCAAATCACTTCAGTCGTCACGCAAGATCCAAGAGATTCAGCCGCTGATCAAAGAGCTCCAGCGCAAATATGGGAAAGAGCCGCAGAAGCTGCAGGAAGAGACATTCAAGCTCTATCGTGAGTATAAGATCAACCCGGCAGGCGGGTGTCTGCCGATGTTGTTGCAGCTCCCGCTCTTTCTCGCCGTCTATCAGGCCGTCATTAACCTGACACGCGTCTCGCCGGCGGAGTATGCGGCGGCCGGTATGCTCGATGCCCTACGTGGTACCGAGATCGCCCTTCCTCAGATCACGGCAACGCTCGGCCAACCACAGCTTGCCGGTGGCTTCCTCTGGCTGCCGGATCTCGGGAAGACCGATCCGCTCTATATCCTGCCGATACTCTCGGTCATCTTCCAACTCCTTGTGCAGCTGATGGCCACCCCCCGGGTGCAAGATCCACAGCAAAAGGCTATGATGCAGTCGATGCTTATTCTGCCGATTGTTTTCGGCTATATCGGCTTCATCTTCCCCAGTGGTGCCGTGCTCTACTGGGTGGTGGGCAGCATCTATTCGATGGTGCAGCAGTATGTCTTCACAGGTTGGGGGTCGTTGGCCAACTATCTGAAGTTCCTGCCAACCGATGGCGGGCTCTTCCCACCGATTAT
>CALLZL010000006.1 GCA_937859575.1 uncultured Chloroflexota bacterium | reverse complement strand
CCACAGAAACCGCTGGCCGCAATATCAGCCGGCAACAGTTCATCCGACCATTCGGCGCGGCCGATGGTGCGAAAGCTCGGCATACCGGTGTGGCGATCGATCCGCACACGCTCGATTGCCCCTGGTGCGGCGCGCTGCCCATGGCTGATCTGGGCTCCTTCGAAGGCCGGCCCGGTCGGGCTGCTGCAACTCAACACCTGTTCGCAGTTGCCGAGCAGGATCTCGGCGTTGGTGCCGACATCGATGACGAGTGAGATCGCGGCCTGTTGATCGGGCCGTTCGGCCAGCAGAACCGCCACATTATCGGCACCGACATGACCGGCTTCCTGCGCCAGGCAGTGGACGGATGCACACGGGTGCAGCTTGAGCCCCAGGTCGCGCGCTTTCAGATCAAGCGGGGCATGGGTTGCCAGGGTGAATGGTGCCCCGCCCAATGGGGTTGGATCGAGCCCGAGCAGGATATGTTGCATCACCGTATTCCCCACCAGTACGACATCGACGATATCGCTGGTGCGTAATCCGGCGTGGGCCGCTGCCTGGCCGGCCAGGCGGTTGAGCCCGGCAATAATCGCCTGTTGCATCTTCTCGCGCCCATCGTCGTGCAGCATGACATAACTGATGCGGCTCATCAGGTCTTCACCAAAGCTGACCTGCGGATTGATCATTGATTCGGTCGCCAGCACTGCGCCACTGCTCAGATCACACAGGTGCGCGGCGATGGTGGTCGAGCCGACATCGACGGCCAGGCCGTAGATCCCTTCGGCATAGCCGGGGCGCACATCAACCACTTCGCGTTCGGCATGCAGCGTGACCGTCACGGCATGGCGGCCGGCGGCCAGCGCCGGGCCAAGCCGCCGCAATGCCGGCAGATCGATCCGTAATCCACGCAGGCCGCGCTCGCGTTCGAGCGCCTGCTGCAACCGCTCCCAGTCGCCGTCGCGCTCGCCGAGGGCGTGTGGTGCCACATCGAGATACACCAGGCGGATGGTCGGGTCGATCTCGATCAGGCGCTCGCCGGCCGTCTTGCGGATCACCTGCTTGCGCACCCGACTCTCGGGCGGCACCGTCAGCACCAGGTCGCCACAGACCCGCGCCACACATGCCAGCCGCCCATCGAGCGCCTGACGTGCCAGATAGTCACGCTCTTCAGCGTCCGCCGGTGTCAGATGTTCCGGGCGCGACTCAACGGCATAACGTGCGAAGCTGCCCGGCTCGACATGCACGCGGCATTTACCGCATGTCTGTCGCCCACCGCAAATACTATCGAGATCAACCCCCAGGCTGCGCGCCGCATCGAGCAGTGTCGTCCCTTCGGGCACCAGCCCTTGCCGGCCTGAAGGCTGGAAGATCACGTGTCGTTGTCTCATACCAGCCGGCTGGATGTTTGCTGTCGGCGGGCCGACATATGGCCACGGGCGATCTCGACGGCCGTGGCGGCGTCGCGGCCATAGGCATCGGCGCCGACCTGATGGGCAAAGGTTTCGGTTACCGGTGCGCCGCCCACCATGACGAAGACGCTCTCGCGCAACCCTTCGTCTTTCAATGCTTGAATAACGACCTTCATATACGGCATGGTGGTGGTAAGCAGGGCGCTCATGCCGACGATGTCGGGCTGGTGTTCGCGAACGGCACCGAGGAACTTGTCGGCATCATTGTTGATGCCAAGGTTGATCACCTCAAATCCGGCACCTTCCATCATCATTGCCACCAGGTTCTTGCCGATATCGTGAATATCGCCCTTTACGGTGCCGATCACCATTTTGCCGATACGTTCGGCACCGGTTTCGGTCAGGAGCGGGCGCAAGAGCTCCATGCCGGCTTTCATGGCATTGGCGGCCATCAGCACTTCCGGCACAAACAGAATACCATCGCGAAAATCGGCACCTACGATATCCATGCCGGCCACCAGGCCACGTGCCAGCACATCACCGGGGCTAAAGCCGCGGCTGAGCGCCTCGCGTACCTCGGCAACCACATCATCCTTCTGGCCGTCGTACAGATCATCCTGCATCTGCAGCCAGAGCTCTTTGGTTGAAAGGTCACTGAAATCCATAATTACTCTTTCTGTCGCGTACTGCCGCCCACTTCAGCCGACGAAGCGTTGCGGGCTGAAGAAACTGATTGGCAGGCTGGTAGTGCCGTGCTGGGCAAGATCGGCAAGCACCTCGCCGATCACACTCGAAAATTTGAAACCGTGACCCGAGCAGGGTGACGCTACGATCACCTGCGGATGGTGGGGATGCATGCCGAGTACGAAGTGTTCGTCGGGCACTTTGGTATACATGCAGGTGGCTGTCGCAAGCAACCGGCCGTTGATCGCCGGGATGCGCTCGGCAAGCGCAGCCCGCATGGCGGCTACTTCGTCGGGAAGCACCTCACGGCGAATGGTTTCGGGCGTGCAGGGCATCCCGCCGGTATGGAAGGCGATCTTGACTCCTCCGGGGCTACCTTGCTGGGCCGGAAAGCCATAAAAGGCACTCTGTTCATCGAATTCCCACATATAAATCGGGAAGTGATCGGGTGCAAAGGGGGCAGTTCCGCCCAGCGGATCAAACCAGTAGAGCACCTGACGCTCGATAGTGAAGGGGATACTCAGATCGGCCAGAAGTTCGGGCGCCCAGGCCCCGGCCGCGATAATCAACCGCTCGGCCTCATAACTGCCGCGCGCCGTCGTCACCCGCACCCGGTCGCCGCCGGCCGCTGCTTCCCAGGCCAGTACCGGCTCTTCGAAGTGGAGTTCGGCATGCTGCTGTGCCGCCAGGCGCAGATTGGCGTTGATACACGCCTCGGGCACCAGCACCCCGGCACGCTGCTCGTACAGAGCAATCAGGTCGTTACTGAGCTGGAGCGGCGGAAAGCGGCGGCGTACCTCGGCGGCATCAAGAACTTCGTGGAACAGATTGTACGCTTCGGCACTGCGGATCACCCCCTGCAGGCCGGCGCTCTGGGGTGGGCCGATTGTCAATCCGCCGGTGAACGTGAGCAGACGCTCGCCGGCCGCCTGTTCGAGTGCTTCCCAGAGTTCGTAGGCACGCAGGATCAACGGCACATACTCGGTGCCCTCCATGTAGGCCTGGCGAATGATCCGAGAACGACCATGGCTTGACCCAAATGCATGGGCCGGGGTGTGGCGCTCGAGCCCCAGCACACGCTGCCGGCGTCGGGCCAGTTGATACGCTGCCGAGCTGCCCATGGCCCCCAGGCCGATAATGATCGTGTCGTAGGTATCTGTCATGATGTTGGCGCTTCCCTCATGTGCAGCATGGATCAACGTGTTCGTGCCGCAACCACTCACCCCTTGCGCACCCGCACCCCCTGCGGATCATACAATGGCTCAGCAACAACCTCTGCCGGGTACTGTTCGCCAAAATAGTCGATCATCACCCGTGTGCCGATCGCCGCATCGTCAAGCGGCAAATAGCCATAGGCGATCGTCGCGTCGATTGTCGCACTATATGCGGCGCTGCTTACATAGCCGACGACCCGATCACCGATTCGCATCGGCTCTTTGCCGAGCACGACATGTGTGGCGTCGAGGGTCAGGCAGCAGAGTTTGCGCTCAATGCCGCGTTCGTGGATCGCCAGCAGCGCATCACGCCCAAGAAAGTCGCCCTTATCGAGCTTGACGGTAAAACCAAGGCCGGCTTCGTACGGGTTGTGTTCGCTGGTCATATCATTGCCCCACAGCCGGTACCCTTTTTCGATCCGCAGCGCATCGAAGGCTGCGCGCCCGGCAGCAACCATGCCGTGGGGTCGGCCGGCCGCCCAGAGCAGATCCCACAGGCGCAGGCCATAATCGGCAGTGGTATAGAGTTCCCAACCCAGCTCGCCAATATACGAAACCCGCTGTGCGAGTACCGGAACTTCACCGACAGCGATCTCACGCGCCGTCATGTAGCGGAAGGCGGCGTGCGACACGTCATCGTCGCTGAGCGATTGCACTACCGCACGGGCCTGCGGCCCCCAGATGCCGATACAGCATGTACCGGCAGTGATCTCGCGCACACTGACACGTGGATGGTCGGACAGATGCATCTGCAGCCAGGCGATATCGGCAGGGCCGTTGAGGCCGAGCTGGAACCGATCGTACGCCAGCCGTGTGACCGTCACATCGCTGCGAATACCACCATGCAGATCACACATGGCGGTGTATGTGACACTACCCACCGGCCGATCGAGCTGGTTGGTGGTGATTCCCGCCTGCACGTGCGGTCTGAGGAAATCGAGCAGCTGGGCATTAAAGCCCGCAGCGGCCCGCAGGCCATCACGTTCCTCTTCGGTATGGTAAACCGGCAGAGGATTGCGCTTCCCGAAAGCGTAACTCAACAAGCGACGCATACTGTTCTACCTGAAACCAGGCCCGGCTCCGAAATCCCCCGGGGGGACTTGCGGCAGCAGAGCCAACAGACAAACAGGCACTTCCCTTGCCTGAACACTCAACTTGGCCGCTGAATTCTGATGGGGACTGCCAGGACATGCAACCAGTAGAGCGATTGTAGGGCAGAGTTTGCGGCAGGGAGAGGTTTTTCGGGCCGGAAACAGCAGCAGGTGCCGTCAGCTGAGCCCACACAGGTTGCCGAGAGTTGTCGTGAGCCACGCACCGAGGTAGGCGAGAGTCGTCATGTAGATGAAAGTGAACACAGGCCAGCGCCACGATTTCGTTTCCCGGCGGATCACCATGAGCGTGGCAGCACATTGGGAGCAGAGGGCAAAAAAGACCATCACCG
>CALLZL010000005.1 GCA_937859575.1 uncultured Chloroflexota bacterium | reverse complement strand
GCCGTCAGGAGCGGGGCCGGAGCTGCATGGCCTTCAGGTCCGTGCCGTCGAGCTCGATGCTGCGGGTTTCCACGGCCGGGTCGTCGCGCAGCGCCTGATGCACGATGCGGCGGTTGTACGCGTTCAGCGGCTCCGGCTCGGAGGGGGCGCCCCCGCCGGGGGAGCGGGCGCGGCCCGGCGATGATCGCTTCACGCGGGCCACTCGCCACCAGTACGCCGCCATGCTCGCCGGCACCCGGGCCGATATCGACGATCCAATCGGCCGCCCGGATCGTCTCTTCGTCGTGTTCCACCACGATGACACTATTCCCCAGATCGCGCAGCTGGCGGAATGTCGCCAGGAGCTGGCCGTGGTCGCGGGGGTGCAGGCCAATACTCGGTTCATCGAGAATATAAAGCACTCCGGTGAGGCCGGCACCGATCTGAGTCGCCAGGCGGATGCGCTGCGCCTCACCGCCCGAGAGTGTCGCGGCGGCACGGTCGAGCGTCAGGTAGCCCAGGCCGACATCCACCAGGAACGAGAGGCGAGCGCGGATCTCTTTCGTGATCGGGCGGGCAATCAGGATGGCTCGCGGTGCCAATGCAACCGGCGAATCAGCATCGAGCAGGGTATCAGCCCAACTGAGAGCATCGCGCACCGGTAGCGCCGCCAGATCGGCGATCGTGCGTTCGGCAACTGTCACGCCGAGTACCTCGGGGCGCAGCCGGCTGCCGCGGCATGTCGGGCAGGTACGCGGGATCATATACTGTTCGATGCGGCTGCGTTCGGCGTCGTCGCTGGTTTCGCCAAGGCGGCGGCGCATCATGGGGATCACACCTTCGAACGGCTCATCGGCGGTGTGCAGTTCGCCACGCACGGTGTAGCACAGCGACACCAGATCGCCATTCGACCCGAACAGGATGGTTCCGAGCGCCTCGGCCGGCAGATCGCGCACCGGGATTTGCATGGAAACACCAAGATGTGCCGCCACCGAGGTGAGCAGTTCATCGAAATAGCGGCGCTGAGAGCGGGTAGCCTGCGCCCATGGCGCAACCGCGCCGGCTTCGAGCGACAGGCCGCGATCCGGAATCACCAGATCCGGGTCGATCTCGCGTGTGACACCGAGGCCGGCACAATCCGGGCAGGCACCGTTTGGGTTGTTGAATGAGAAATCGCGCGGTTCGAGTGAGCCGAGGCTGATCGGGCCATGTTCGGGGCAGGCATAGCGCTGCGAAAAGATCTGATCACCCCCGCCGACGGTCGCAACCGTCAGCATGCCGTCGCCGATCTTCAACGCCGCCTCAACCGATTCGGTTACCCGGATGCGATCGGGATGATCCCCCCCGGCATCGGGCAGGGCGCGGATAATAAGCCGATCGACGACAATTTCGATCGTGTGCGACCGATAGCGATCAAGGCGCATCTCTTCATCGAGATCGCGTACTTCACCATCGATCCGCACCCGGACAAAGCCGTTGCGGCGTGCTTCGTCAATGGTTCGTTGATGCTCGCCTTTGCGATTGACGACAGCCGGGCCAAGCAAGAGCAAGCGGCTGCCGGCGGGCATCGCCAGGATACTGTCAACAATCTGCTGTACCGTCTGGCGTTCGAGCGGGCGCCCATCGTGTGGGCAGTGTGGCCGGCCGATACGGGCATACAGCAGGCGTAAAAAATCATAGATCTCGGTGATGGTTCCGACTGTCGAACGCGGGTTGCGGCTGATCCCCTTCTGGTCGATGGCAATCGCCGGCGAAAGGCCATCGATCGTATCGACATCCGGTTTGTCGAGCTGGCCGAGGAACTGACGGGCATAGGCCGAAAGCGATTCGACATACCGGCGCTGGCCTTCGGCAAAGATTGTGTCGAACGCCAGGGTTGATTTCCCCGAGCCGGAAAGACCGGTGATCACCACCAGTCGATCACGTGGGATGCTGACGTCGATGTTCTTCAGATTATGCACACGTGCCCCACGCACGACGATCGCTTCAGCCGGCATCAGTACCTCGCATCAGGTGTACAATCCTGCATGGTAGCATAGCTTGCACAGCGCGGCAATCTACTTGTCAATGGCAAACAAATGTGCTATAATGAAACTCCACATCCGCTCGCTCCTGAGCGAATGGGACGAGAACAATACGGCAAGCACGAGAAACAGATCGCCGTTGCCCCGCAGCGGCAATCAGGAGGAGAGCAGCATGGCAACCACACGCAAGAACGACGAGCAGCGCAGTGTGACGCGCACCTACCGGGCGGCGATTCGGATCGGCGAGGATTTCATCACCCTGGAAGAGACGATCACACTGCCGATCGACGCCAGTGATGATGATGTAACGCGAGCGGTTGATCTGGGTTGGCGGATCTACCAGGCACAGCGCGGGGCTGTCGATGCCCAGGTTGGTGGGATCCGCGAAACCATGGGCACGGCCACCGCGATTACCGTGCGCGACCCGGACGCTCCGGCCAGCGAGAAGCAGCGCAACTATATTTCGGCGTTGCAGGAAGATCTGAGCTGGACGAGTGATCAACTCGGCGGGTATGCCCACGAACAGCAGATCGACCTGGTAACGATGACCAAAGGCCAGGCGAGTGCCTTTATTGATGGGTTGAAGAAGTTAGCCGAAGAGCGGGTGGCCTATGGCGACGGTGGGCGGGTACGCAGCGCTGCACGTGGCGAGAACAGCCAGCCGGCGGCGGTTGGCGAAGATCAGCCGATCCACGAGAAGCAACTGCATGCGCTTGAACGGCTTGCCCAGCAGCAAGGGATCGACCTTGAGGTGATTGCCACGCAGCGCTATCAGGTCGGTGCCGAGCGGCTGAGCTACCGGCAGGCTGCTGCGTTGCTGCAGGAATGGGGCCGCCCGACCCGTAAATAACAGCGGGTGTATGAACTTTGCCCACAACGATACCCCGTACTTCCTGGCCGGAAGTACGGGGTATCGTTGTGGTGTGGCTAACCGAGGCGGCGGGCGAGGGATTGTAGGCCGCGGTGTTGCAGCGCTTTGACCGCCCCCTCGGTACGGCCAAGGCGGCGGGCGACTTCCTGGATCGACATATCGCCCATAAACCGCAGCTGGATCACCTGGCGCTGCTCGTTGGTCAGATCATCGAGCATGCGATAGACGATTTCGTTATCGACCTTATCGGCAAGTGCGGTTTCGGGGCCATCGCAGCAGCCTCCCCAATCTTCAAGCGGAACATGCTGCCGGATGCGGCGGCGGCGGATCATATCAACGGTGCGATCATGCGCGATCCGGTAGAGCCATGCCGAAATCGGCCAACCACGATCTTCGTAGCGATGGATCCCTTCAAGCATGCGCAAAAAAACATCCGACTGGATGTCTTCGGCAAGCTCGGCATCATTGATACGAAAATAGATGTAACGGTAGATCGCGGTTGCATAACGCTCGTAGATCTGTGTGAACGCCTGGTGGTCGCCGGCTTTGGCAAGTACAACCAGTTCGGAGTCGTTGAGGTGCTGCATGGTTGCGTTCCCGATGATGGTGGCGTGCTGCACACGATAGGCATGTGCTTGCAGTATAGCCAGCCGCAAGAACCATTCCGTTACCGACAAAATCGGCAACATACCGCCAATTCGATTGCCGGCCTGGTTGCTGCAGCGAACGGAAGAACAAGGGTATAATGGCGTGTGCAGGAGGATAATCGTGGGTGATATAACCGAGCAGCGGAAGATGATCGAACTGCTTGAGCGGCGCGGGATCCGTGATCAGCGCGTGCTTGAGGCAATGTTGCGAGTGCCGCGCCACCTGTTCGTGCCACCCGAAGAGCGTACGCGGGCGTATCACGATTGTGCCTTGCCGCTGGCAAATGGGCAGACGATCTCGCAGCCCTATATCGTGGCATTGATGGCCGAGGCACTGCAGATCGCCCCCGGTGATCGGCTGCTCGAAGTCGGTGCCGGATCCGGGTATGCAGCGGCTGTGCTGGCCGAGATCGCCGGTCAGGTCTTCTCGATCGAGCGAGATCCCGATCTGGCGGTATCAGCGGCCGAACGGCTGCACCAGCTTGGCTACAGGAATGTCGAGATCATCGAGGGCGATGGCACGCTTGGCCTGCCGGCGTATGCCCCATTCGACGGCATTATTGTCTCGGCGGCCTCGCCCTGGGTGCCGGCGCCGCTGCGCGAACAGCTTGGTGCCGGCGGCCGGCTGGTGATCCCGGTTGGTGGGCGCAACGAGCAAGTATTGTTGCGGCTCACGCGGGCCGACGATCGCATGCGGAGCGAGCGGTTGTGTGATGTACGGTTTGTGCCGCTGGTCGGTGGGCATGCCTGGGGGCATGACGAAGTACTCGATAGTTAGTAACGATACAAAGGAAGGGATATCTTGCGGAATATCTTCACGATGCCGGATGAGACGATCTTCAGCGGCAATGCGCGTGACAATACCGAGTTGCTCAAGGCATGGGCCGGTACGACACTGGCATATGCGATCTTTCAGGTCGGGGCACCAAATATTCTGCGCGCCGCATTCCTCCAATCACTGCTGATTGCGGCCGTCGTGTGTGGCCTGGGGTTTGTGCTCCACGAACTCGGCCATCGGATCGTCGCACGGCGTTTTGGCGCCCAGGCGCACTTTGTCGCCAATAACGGCTGGCTCCTGATCTCGATTCTGATCGCCTTTGCCGGGATCTTTATTGCGGCACCCGGGGCTGTCTGGCACCGTGGCTATCTCTCGGAGCGCCAGAGCGGCCTGATCGCCCTGGCCGGCCCGGCTGCCAATCTGGCGCTCTCG
>CALLZL010000004.1 GCA_937859575.1 uncultured Chloroflexota bacterium | reverse complement strand
CCTGCGCTTCGGGGTGCCATGTCCACCAGAGGTTATAGGCCAGGTCGCGCAGGCGGGCGATTCGCTCCGGGATGGGGGTAAACAGCAGTTCGGTACTTGCAAGGCTCAACGTTCGATCCTCCTTCGCTCTCATAGTTTGCCGGTGTGGCAGCAGGCTGCCGACACGTCGTGCAAACCACCGCCAGTATCGTGGGCATGCGGTATGCACCACGGTTGACGAATGCTCGAATATCGGTTCGCAGCACCGAGAACCGTTCTATCTTGTTGTGTCGCCGCTGACGTGAGTGTGCCGCATACTATACACGCAGCTTCCATGCTGTGCAAGCCGACCGCCTGGTATGGGCAGGTGTATGCGTTCTCTTTAGCCGCGTGGTTGCTTCCCCGAGCGATGCTGCGCTGTTCGCAGCATGAGCGTCCGGCCTCCTGCACCTGCCTGTCACAAGAACGCATACGCCCTATGGCGAAGTGCAGAAGTATTGACCTGTGCGCATGCCGGGACGCGCATCGTGGGTGCATGCAGGCGAGACGCCCGCGCTCCCAGCGATCAATCGTTTTGCACGTTGCTATAGAGGGAGTAGGGTTGCGGGGTCTCGGGTCGCGCCGTGCAGGCGCACACGATCTGCATATATGGTATACTTGCGCGGTACTATGGCTTTCAGCCGCACAACAACAAAGAGGAAACTCTGTGGCACTTAATCCGCTCAACTCGCTTTTTGGCGCCTTCAGCCGTGATCTCGGCATTGATCTCGGCACCGCCAATACGCTCGTGCATGTGCGCGGCAAAGGGATCGTTATCAGCGAGCCTTCGGTCGTGGCGATCGACAGCAAGACGAAAGAGGTCAAGGCGGTTGGTGCCGAAGCCAAGGCGATGGTCGGCAAGACGCCGGCGAACATTATTGCGGTGCGGCCGCTGAAGGATGGCGTCATCGCCGACTTCGACGTCGTCGAGAAGATGCTGGCCTATTTTATTAAGAAGGCGCACGAGCGGGCCTTTGGGTTTGTCTCGCCACGGCCGCGTGTCGTGGTTGGTGTCCCTTCGGGGGTTACGCAGGTCGAGATGCGGGCGGCGCGTGATGCGGCGCTGAATGCCAACGCACGTGAAGCGTTTGTGGTTGAAGAGCCGATGGCGGCGGCGATCGGGGCCGGCCTGCCGGTCGATGAGCCGATCGGTTCGATGATTGTCGATATTGGCGGCGGCACAACCGAAGTTGCGGTTATTTCGCTTGGCGGCCTGGTGATCAACCGTTCAATTCGAACCGCCGGTGACGAAATCGACGAAGCGATCGTGCAGTTTGCGCGCCGCGAGTATAACCTGCTGATTGGCGAACGGATGGCCGAGAAGGTGAAGATCACGGCCGGTAGCGCCTACCCGCTCGACGAAGAGATCAGAGTTGTCTTGCGCGGTCGTGATCTGCTTACCGGCCTGCCCAAAGCGGTCGAGATTTCGAGTGTCGAGCTGCGCGAAGGGATCTCAAGCCCGGTTAACACGATCGTTTCCGAGGTGCGTATCGCCCTCGAAGAGACGCCGCCTGAGCTGGTGGCCGATATTATGGAGCACGGGATCATGCTGGCCGGTGGCGGCGCCCTGCTGCATGGGCTCGGCCGGCGTATTGCTGCCGAAACAAAGATGCCGGTGCATATTGCCGAAGATCCGCTCTCGTGTGTGGCGCGTGGCGCAGGGAAGATGGTCGAAGAGTTCCAGAACCCGGTCTACCGCGATATTCTCACCAGCACGCAGCGGACGCGGCGCGTTCGCTATTGATCACGAGGTGCGTCATTCCCCCTGCCGCACAGCTCTTCGCGATGTGAGACGGACCCATGATCCGTAATCGCCCGATCAAGATTCCCGGTGCGTCACCATACCGTGGGCCAACGCTTATTCTCGTTATCGTGCTGCTGGCGCTGTTGTTGTTGGCGCTCGATTATTTCGGTATGCTGGTTCCGGTGCGTAGCCGGGTCGAAGCCATGCTGACGCCGGTGTTGGTCTGGGTGCGCAGCAGCGGCGATTGGCTCACTGATCTGGCGGCGCCACCGGCCGACATTGCCCGGCTCCAGGCCGAGATCAGCGCCCTGCAGGCCGAAAACAGCCGCCTGCGCGAACAGGCGATCCAGCTTGAGGCGATCCAGCTCGAAAACAGCCGCCTGCGCGATCAGTTGCGGATCGAACAAGCCCGGCCGTGGCAACTGGTCGGCACGGCGGTTGGGGGGCGGACCCCCGATACCGGCCGGCGGGTGATTGTGCTGGCAGCCGGCAGCGATAACGGCGTGCAACCCGGCATGGCGGTGATTGCCCAGGAAGGGAACCAGCCACCGGCGTTGATCGGCGTCGTCGAGAGCACCGGCCCCCAGAGTGCGATGGTGCTGCTGATTACCGATTTCAGCAGTGCTGTGAGCGCCCAGATCTACCGGGGCGATACGGTCGTATCCGGCATCGTGCAGGGGCGCTGGCAGCGCGGTTCGCGCATTCGGCTGGAAGAGGTTGACCGCGAGGCGATCCTGAATGGTGGCGAGGTGGTTGTGACGGCCGGGTTAACGGCGCGGCTGGCAGGCGATCTGCCACGGGCGGCGATCCCACCCGATGTGCCGATCGGCACGATCGAAACCGTCGCAACCGAAGGGCAGCAACAGGTTGCCGAGATCCGCCCGTTTGTTGATCCGGATCGAGTGCGCTACGTATGGATAATCGTCGACGCCGGCGAATAGAAGAGCGGATTGCCGCCGAAGTGTTGCTGGCGCTGCTGCTGCTACTGCTGGCGCTGCTGCAATCGGCGTTGCTGCCGCGGCCATATGGCGTGACGCCGAATCTCTTGCTGGTGCTTGTCGTTTGTCAGGGGTTGCTTGCCGGGCCGACGGATGCGGTGCGCTGGGCGTTCTATGCCGGAATCGGCCTGGATCTATGCAGTGGTAGCCTGATTGGCAGCCATGCGCTGGCACTCCTCGGCGCGGTTCTGCTGGCAACCTTGCCGCTGATCCGCCTGAGCCGCGGCAACTGGCTGGTACCATTGCTGGGAGTTACGTTTGGGGCCTGTGCCTACCATGCGATCCTGGCCCTGATCATTTACCTGAGTGTGGCACCGGTGCCGCTCGATCGCTATCTGCTGGTGTCGGCGTTGCCCGAGGCCGCCGCTGCACTGGTGCCGGCACTGCCGCTCTATATGCTGTTGCACTGGCAGCGCACCCGCCGGTATGGCGAAGTTGCGATTGATGTGTATTAAGGCCGGCAATCTTGCTGCACACAGCGGCAGATGCCGGAAGCGTACCACGAGATCACGATGCAACTGATCATAACGCGTATCATCGTGCTGATCCTGTTTGTCGTGCTGGTTGGCCGGTTATACCAGCTCCAGCTCGTCAATGCCGAATCGGATCGCTACCGCTATACGACCGATGTGCGGGCAACGCGCTACCTGCCGTTGCGGCCGATCCGTGGTGAGGTGCTGGCCGCCGATGGTCAGACGCGGCTTGCCGAGACGGTGCCGATCTACCGGGTATCGCTGCGCCCGGCCGATCTGCCGCGCGATCCGGTCGAACGATTGGCAGTGTTTGCACATGTGAGCGCCTTGCTCGGCATGCAGAACAGCCTGGTGATTTCGCCGGCACTGGCGCTCGAACGGGATCCGGTGCTGCGTAGCGATCTTGAGCAAGGGCTGGCACTCGATCCACAGGCGGTTCTGCCGCGCCCGCTGCCCGAAACCCTGACTCTGGTGGTGCCCGCCGACCGAACCGACGAAGCATTGCGCCTCAGTGTTGCGTATTCTCAGACACTCACCCTGCAGAATCCGGTTGATTCACTGGTGCAGCGCAGCAATATCCCCGGCTATCGCACCCTGCCGGTGCAGAATGATGTCGCGCACGAGGTGGCGCTGGTGATCCGCGAGAATGCAAGCAGCCTGCCGGGGGTCGTGATCGAGCAGGATTACGAACGCAACTACCCGCTGAGCGACGAGATTCCGTCGCTGTCGCATATTCTTGGCTATATCGGTCGTGTCAGCCAGTGTGAGTTGGTACGCCAGAACCCGGCCCGCTCGTGGGTTGGCGGCATGCTCGACTCAATCGGCAATGCTGTTGAGTGTGGCATTATTCAGAAACAGATCAACCCATACCAGCTTGGCATGCCGCGCTACCTGGAAGATGATCGCATCGGCAAGGACGGCGTCGAGAGCAGTTACGAACAGGAACTGCGCGGCCAGATGGGTGTCGAGACGATCATCGTCGATGCGATCGGCCGGCCGGTACGTGTGCCCGAGGTGTTGCAGGCCGCACAAGACGGCAATAGCCTGGTGTTGACGATTGATGTCGAGTTGCAGCGCCAGACCGAAGCGATCCTGCGTAACTGGATCGACGAGAGCGAACGCCGCCGCCAGAATCAACCCGACAACTTCGCCTATAAGCGGGAATACGACCCGATCATCAGTGGTGTCGCGATTGTGACCGAGATCCGCACCGGCCGGGTGCTGGCGATGGTCAGCTTGCCGAGCTACGACAATAATATCTGGAGCCCGGGGCGATCCGACGAACTCGCGGCAATTCTCTTCCCCGGCGATCCCGAACTGCAGCGCGAAGTTGCGCGTGCCGCGCCACTGACCAACCGTGCGATCGCCGGCCAGTATCCGCCCGGCTCGACGCTGAAACAGTTTGATGCGGTGATCGCCATGCAGCAAGGGGTGATCGCCCCCGATACCCGTGTGCGCGATCCGGGCAAGCTCGTGGTGGAAGACCAGTTCGTCGCCGGCCAGTTTTATGAATACCCCAATTCAAGCCCGCGCGACAACGGCATGATCACGGTGTCCGACGCGCTCATGCGCTCGTCCAATGTCTTTTTCATGTCGATCGCCGGCGGCAATACCGATCAGGTTGTCAATCTGAAGCCGGAAGAGCAGAATATTCCACGTGGCATGGGGATCACCGGCTTTGCCGATGGCCTCGGCTGGTTTGGCTTTGGCGAACGCACCGGTGTGCAACTGGCCGGCGAGATGGCCGGCCGTGTGCCGACACCGGCCTGGAAGCAGCGCGTGCTGCGTTCGGCCTGGACGACGGGCGACACCTATAATGCGGCAATTGGCCAGGGGAACCTCGAGGTGACACCGCTGCAACTGGCGAATGCATCGGCGGCCATTGCGGCCGACGGTCTGCTCTTCCGGCCGCAGATTGTGCAGCGGATTGTCGATCCGGCCGGGAATGTCGTGCGTGAGATTGCCCCCGAACTGATCCGCCGCATTGCCATCGATCCGCAGTATTTTGCTGTTGCACGTGATGGCATGCGCCGTTCGGTGGTGGAAGGGCTCAATATTGCCGCCCGCGATGAATGTTCGGGCCTGCAGATCGCCGGCAAAACCGGTACTGCCGAGTTCGGCCCGTTGATCACAGTGCCGACACTCGATGGGCGTGGGTTGCGCGATGTACGCCAGAGCCACTCCTGGTTCGTCGGGTTTGCACCGTATGATGATCCGCAGATCCAGGTACTGACTCTGATCGAGGGCAGCGGCGACCTGAACGACGGCTCGGCGACGATTGCGGTTCCGGCTGCAACTCAGATCATGCAGGCGTACTTTGGCGTCATACCACCTGATCCACTGCCGCGTGGTTGCCAGCAGGGGATGCCGCCGCTGCCACAGCCGCAGAGTCGGGAACTTGTGCCGATCGAGCTGCCACGCCTGCCGAATCTCGGGCCCATGCGACCATAGCCGATAGTTGAAAGCAGAAAGAATCAACATGCAACGACGCAGAGTGACCATGGCGCAAGCGCTGATCGCCTTTCTTGAGCAGCAGTATGTCGAGCGCGACGGCGAGCGACGCCGTTTCTTCGCCGGGATGTTCGGTATCTTCGGTCACGGCAATGTTGCCGGGTTGGGCCAGGCGTTGCACCAGCGTGCCGCACACTTCCGCTACTATCAGTGCCGTAACGAACAGGCGATGGTGCATACCGCTGCAGCCTTCGCCAAACACCACAACCGGATGCAGACCTTTGCCTGTACTACGTCGATCGGCCCGGGTGCAACCAATATGATCACCGGTGCGGCATTGGCGACGGTCAATCGCCTGCCGGTGCTATTGCTGCCCGGCGATATATTCGCCGGTCGCCTGGTGGCTCCGGTGTTGCAGCAACTCGAAGATGCACGTTCGCAGGATGTATCGGTCAACGACTGCTTCCGACCGGTGTCGCGCTACTGGGATCGGATCAACCGCCCCGAACAGTTGATCACATCGCTGCCCGAGGCGATGCGGGTGCTGACCTCACCAGCCGAGACGGGTGCCGTCACTCTGGCATTGCCGCAGGATACCCAGGCCGAGGCGTACGAATACCCGGCCGAGCTGTTTGAACCACGGGTCTGGATCATTGCGCGGCCACGCGCCGACCGTGCGCTGTTGCAGCACGCGGCCGCCATGATCCGTTCGAGTCGTTCGCCGCTGATTATTGCCGGTGGTGGGGTTCATTATAGTGATGCGACGGCGGCTCTGGCGCGCTTTGCCGAACAGAGCGGCATTGCGGTTGGCGAGACGCAGGCCGGTAAGGGTGCGCTGCCGTTCGATCATCCACAGAACCTGGGGGCGATCGGCGCTACCGGCACGCCGGGGGCCAATATTCTGGCTCGTGAAGCTGATCTGGTGATTGCGATTGGTACACGGCTGAGCGATTTCACTACCGCATCGAAGACCGCCTTCCAGCATCCGCAGGTGCGCTTCATCGGTGTCAATATCGCCGAACTCGATTCGGCCAAGCATGCCGCGCTGCCGCTTACCGGTGATGCACGGGCTACGCTCGAAGAGCTTGGCGACCTGCTGAGCGGTTATCGAACCGATGAATCGTATCGCCAGCGTATCGCCCGGTTCCAGCAGGAATGGGAGGCCGAAGTTGAGCGGATCTATACCCTTGAGCATGGCCCGCTGCCGAGCCAGGGCGAGGTGATCGGTGCCGTCAACAGTGCTTCCAACCCGCGTGATGTTGTCGTCTGTGCAGCCGGGAGCCTGCCGGGTGATCGGCATAAACTGTGGCGCACCCGCGATGCGCGTGGTTACCACCTCGAATATGGGTATTCGTGCATGGGGTATGAAATCGCCGGCGGCCTGGGTGTCAAAATGGCCGATCCGAGCCGTGAAGTGTATGTGATGGTTGGCGATGGTTCGTACCTCATGATGAACAGCGAGATTGTCACCTCGATCCAGGAGGGATACAAACTGACGATCGTGTTGCTCAACAACCACGGCTACAGTAGTATCGGCGGGCTGTCGGTGAGCGTCGGTGCGCAGGGGTTCGGCACCGAATACCGCTTCCGCGATGATGCCGGCGGTTTTGGCGGCGAGTATCTGCCGGTCGATCTGGCAGCCAATGCAGCCAGCCTGGGGGCACATCTTATCCGCGCCGGCACGATTGCCGAACTGAAGCAGGCACTGATCGACGCACGTTCAATCGAGCGTACGGTCGTGATTGCGATCGACGTTGATCGCAACCAGCGAGTCGCAGGGTATGAGTCGTGGTGGGATGTGCCGGTTGCCGAGGTGGCGGAGGTCGAATCGGCCCGGCAGGCGCGTGAAGCCTACGACGAAGCACGCCGGCGCGAGCGTTATTTCCTCCAGTAGCGCGGGCAGCCGCACCCAACGATTGATCACTGGGAGCGCGGGCGTCTCGCCCGCATGGACCCAGATCAATACCTCTGCACTTCGCTATAGAGATCACGCCGCAGGATGATCTGCTTGTCGCCGGTGAGGCGAAAGCCGAACCATTCGTACAGCCGGCGTGCCGCCGTGTTATACGCCTGGGTGTTGAGGGTCAGCACATTGGCGTGCTGGCGCTGGGCATAGGCGACCGCCTCGGCCAGCAGCCGCACCCCCAGCCCACGGCCACGCAATGCCGGTGCCACCGCGATGCGCACCAGGTGTTGCAACCGGCCGTCGTAGTGGCTGCTGAGCAGCGCATAGCCGGCGAATTGCCCGCCATACTCAAGCACCTGGAAACTGCCCGGCTGCAGCAAAGCGACCTGCATGACAAACGGTGATTTACGCCACTGGGGTTCGAAGCAGGCGTGATCGAGTTCGAGCAGGGCTGGAATATCGGCAGCTTGCACATTGCGCACCAGCGCAGCCGGATCGCCGGCTGCCGGTATGGTGAAGCGACGTTTTTCGTAGACCAGCACATCGGTGGCGTGCACAAAACCGCTGTGCTGCAATGGCACCAGTGGCCAGTTGTGCATGGCGATGCTGCCGGCGTAGAAGAGGTGCGCCACACCATGGTGGCGCAGTTGTTCGATAAGTGGTGGGAGCATGTGTGCGAGTGCGGCGGCCACACCGACCCGATCCACAAGTGCCAGCCCGATCAGCCATGCGCTGGCGGCATGGGGTGGTGTGGCAAGTGCTACCCCCCAGATCTCGCCGGCTGCCTCGAGCACAACACCGGGCGCCATGGCCAGCAGTTGCGGCAGATCATACCCCTGCTCGCTGAAATAGCGGTGTCGCCCATACTCGATCAACTCGCTGACTGCCGATTGATCGGCGGGGGGTGTCGGGGGCCCCCTGGGGGGCGGCAGCTGACGCTGGGGCTGGGACAACGTTTCACCGGTTTATAGTCGGCAGCATGATCCGTTGGGGCGGCCCCGACTTTTCCCGGGGGGGCGGGTCGCCGGGGAATGCATAACTGCGAAGCGACTCGCGGCAGCAGAGGCTGTTGTCGTGGAGTTCGCGATACCCGGCAAGCGTCAGTTCGCCGATCGTGCGGGTGCGCAGCGGAACCTGCCAGAGTGCCTTGAGAAACCCTTGCTGCAACCGGTCGTGGCCATACGCAACCCCAAGGCCGGTCGAACCCCAGACGGCAATCGCACCGCCATCGGGTGCCAGCAGCAACCGTTCGTCGATCGTCGTACCACTGAGCGCCGGTGTCTGGAAGGCACTGCTCAGGCATGTCAGTGTGAGGACGATCGGCAGCCGTGAGCCATTGGTCAGGGTGTCGGGGTCGAACAGCCCCAGCATTGATGAGGGATTGAGTTCTGGGATGGTGACGGCCCATTGCCACTGATTACTATGGCCGACATACGAAATCAAGCCGGCACCGGCATTGAATGCAGCGATTGTCCGGCTGCGTGCCTGCCGGGCATCCGGCTCGCGCCAGGCAGTTGCGCCACCGGCCTGCGGGTCGTAATAGATGCGCGAGATCCAGATCTGGCGGGGGGAGATCGGCAGTGCCAGGTCGGCAATAGCGGCGAAATCCCCGGCATAATCGGCGTTATCGGCCAGCAGCACCGCCCGCGAGCGCCAGCCGCCGGCGGTATGGTTCTGTTCGTAGCCCAGGATCTTGCCGACCAGTGCGTTCAGTTCGGCAGCGTTCTTGACCGGGAGCCGGCCAATCGCCAGATCCGGCATTTCGTCAGCGAGTGCATCATCACCATCGATCTGCACAAAACAGTTTTCGCAGGCGGTTTCGCCCAGGGCCAGATCCACCGGCGCCAGGTAGGGTGGAATCAGGTTGACGTTATTGGCACCCCGCTTGGTGTAATCAAACGGATCCGAACTGCCGTCACCAACCAGTATCAGTGCGACTGGTGCGGGGTTCCATGCGGTTGATGCATACTTGACGAAGCTGCGAATGGCACGCGGATCGACCTGCCCGTAGCTCCAGCCGTCGTAGATTGCCTGCGGATCCACCACCGCGACGCGAT
>CALLZL010000003.1 GCA_937859575.1 uncultured Chloroflexota bacterium | reverse complement strand
GCTGCGTGCCATGCTCGAATCGCGTGGTATTCCGGTTGAAGTTCAGGAATCGGGCAGTGAAGTCGAGCTTTTTGCATGCCCATATCACGACGTTGCACAGGAGCATGCCGCATTGTGTGCCATGGATCGGCGGATGCTTGAGACGGTGCTTGGCACGACCATCGAGCTCGACGGTACGATACGCGAAGGGCGTCGCAGTTGCCGGTTTCATGTGGCGGCACCGCAGGAACCGCCGGCCGAGGAATAATCGCTAGTTGAAAGAATATTCAGGAGCAACGCATTGAACACCGAACTGGTCATCAAAGATCTGCATGCCAGTATCGAGGACAAAGAGATCCTCAAGGGCGTCAATCTGACGGTAAAACCGGGCACCATTCACGCTATTATGGGGCCAAACGGCAGTGGTAAGAGTACACTGGCCTATACGCTGCTTGGCCATCCGGGCTATACCGTCACCGCCGGTGAGGTCTGGTATAAGGGGCAGAATATCCTCGAACTCGATCCCGACGAGCGTGCCAAGCTCGGCATGTTTCTCGCCTTTCAGTATCCGGTCTCGATTCCGGGTGTGACGGTAGCCAATTTCCTGCGGGCGGCCGTGAATGCGCAGCGTGCCGAAGAGGGCAAAGATCCAAAGAGCACGGCGATACCGATGGCGCAGTTTCGCAAAGAGATCCGCGAGAACATGGCGACCCTCAGTATCGATGAGGGGTTTGCGCGGCGCTACCTGAACGAAGGGTTCAGCGGCGGCGAAAAGAAGCGGATCGAGATCCTGCAGATGGCCATGCTCAAGCCGCAGATGGCGGTGATGGACGAAACTGACTCCGGGCTCGACATCGACGCACTCCGCGTGGTATCGCAGGGGGTCAATACGCTGATCGGGAAACAGCCCGAGATGGGTGTGCTGGTGATTACCCACTATCAGCGATTGCTCAACTACATCAAGCCGAACTTTGTGTCGGTGATGATGGATGGCCGTATTGTGCGCGAGGGCGGGCCGGAGCTGGCACTTGAGCTCGAAGAGAAGGGGTATGATTTCATCAGGGAGGAAGTGCTGAGCAATGCAGGCAAGTAATTCTACGATGCGAGTTGCACTGGCCGACTATAGCGAAGCACAGGTTGTCGAAGCAGCAACGGCTGCTGGTGAGCCACACTGGCTGATCGAGCAGCGTACGGTTGCCTGGCGTCATTTTGCCGCGAGTGTGCCGCCCTTCTGGCGGCGCACCGATCTGTCGCAGTTCCACCCCGAGCAGATCGAACCGGCAACCGACAGCAGTGCAACGACGCTGACATGGGATGCCGCTGCTGCGCCGGCCGGAGTGGTTTTCTGCACGCTTGCCGATGCGGTTCGCCACCATCCGCAGCTTGTCGAACGCTATCTTGGCACAGTCGTGGATCCGCTGGCCCATAAGTTTGCCGCACTCAATGCCGCACTATGGCAGAACGGTTTCTTTCTCTATGTGCCGAAGCATGTTGCGGTCGAGATCCCGCTGACGGCCACGCTCACCCTGCATGAGACCAATCAGGCGGTGGTGGCGCATAATCTGATCATCCTCGAAGAGGGTGCGAGTGCCACACTGGTGGAAGCCTATACCTCGGAGTCGATTGATGGGCAGGCATTCGCATCGCCGGTCAGCGAGATCGTGCTTGGCGCTGGCAGCATGCTGCGCTATATTACAGCGCAGACATGGGGCGATGGGGTGTATCACATCGGTGCACAGCGCGCACTCGTCGGGCGTGATGCGACGATCGAGTGGGCTGCGATCAGTATCGGCAGCCGGGTGCAGCATGTCGAAGCCGAGACGGCACTCGCCGGCGATGGTTCGCGGGTTGATTGGGTTGCTGCAACATTCGCCGCCGGCAATCAGACACTGCTCACTGCGCCATGGCTGCGCCATATCGGGGCGAAGACCGATGCGCATATGGATTTCAAAACGGTGGTCAAGGATGCCAGTTATGCCGTCTTCGATGGCATGATCCGCATCGAGCATGCCAGCCGTGCGACATCCTCGCGCCTCGAAGAGCATGCACTGCATCTGACGCCCAAAGCACGCAGCGACTCGATCCCAGGCCTGATGATCGATACCAATGATGTGCTCAAGGCCGGCCATGCTTCGACAAGTGGTGAAGTTGACGAAGAGATGCTCTTCTATATGCGCTCACGCGGGATACGCCGCGAGGATGCCATGCGGCTGATCGTCATGGGTTTCTTCGAGCCGGTACTCGATCGGATCCCGACCGAGACGTTGCGCGAACATGTGACGGCACTGATCGATGCACGACTCGGCTAACCCGGCGATCCGTGCAGCTGCGGCGTGGCGGCGTATTTTGCGTATGCCGCCGCGACACCAGAAAGAGATCTGATGGGCGAGAATCATCTAACCCTCTTCGATGTGCTGACGATCCGGCGCGAGTTTCCCATCCTGCAGCAGCAGATCAATGGCAAACCGCTGGCGTTTCTCGATAGTGGCGCTTCGTCGCAGAAGCCGGGGCGGGTGACGGAGGCGCTCGATGATTACTACCGCCGTTATAATG
>CALLZL010000002.1 GCA_937859575.1 uncultured Chloroflexota bacterium | reverse complement strand
AGGGGCCGAACCGACCCGGGCGTTGCGATTGCGTGGCTGATGTCATGCTATTCCTTTGGTTTGCGGTTTTTGCACAGCAACGATCGCTGCGGGAAGACAACTGCTCGTATTATACCGTGCCGAGACGACGTGTGGCGTAGGTAAGCTCTTTGGTGGCAAGCGCACTCAGCCGCCCGGTCTGCCGGAGCGCCTGAACCTGCTCGCGAGCCGACTGTGCCAGGCGTGTTTCGCCAAGCTCATCGTAACGGGTGGCAGCGGCATCCAGCAGGCGGATCGCCTCGCTGCGCTCACCGCGTTCGGCGGCCGCCAGGGCGCGCTGCTGTAAGCGGGTTGCACTGGCCGCCGCCGCCGCCGCATGCACCTGTGGATCGAGCAGCGGCAATCCGGCGGTGACCTCGGCGGCAAGTACCTTCTCGGCCTGGGAGTCGTCGGCGATGACGGCCACCTGTGCCAGCGTAATAACCCCCGAGGTGGCGGGCGGTACCAGAAATTCGAGCAGCACGTGTACCGGTGTGCCACCGGCAAAATCGCCAAGCGGCAGGTTGGCCGGTTCGCCGGCGTCCGTCGTGTGATCAAAGAGCGGTGCGAGATCGGGCCGAATGCGCGTCACGCGGCGCAGCCGGATTGCGGCGGCCGGGCGGATCCGGAGCCGGGCACTGCGTGCCAGGCCGCTCCGTGCAGCGTTAAGCTCAGCGGCGACCGTGCGCGGGATGGCAGCGGGTTTCTGCAGGAAGAGTGCCCGGCCGCCGCTCTGATCGGCGAGTGCCGTCAGCAGCTGCTCTTGAAATTCGCCGCCTAGCCCGATGGTGCCAATCGTGACCCCTTCGGCGGACGCCAGTGCGGCAAGTTCGAGGCATGCCTCAGGCCGCTGGGTGAAGCCGTCGGTGAGCAGCAGGATGCGATCGCTGCGGCGGGCATCGCGCCCGAAGCGCAGCTCTTCCAGCCCGAGTGCCAACCCGCGTGCCAGGTCGGTGTTCTCACCGAGTGTGAGCTCACGCAGCCGCTCGATCCCGCGTGCCAGATCACTGCGATCATCACCAGGGCGGCTGCCGGCCAGCACCACGGCATCGTCGGCCACCGCTACCAGCGCAAAACGATCGTCGGGGCCCAGTTGCTCGACGACGGTATGGAGCGCCCGGCGGACATAATCGAGCGCGCTTGGTGCATGATCGCGGATCTCGGGCGGTACCGGCCCGGTGAGCTGCCACACGGGAATGCCATCGACGAGCACTTCGCGGGCGCCACCGCTCTGCACCAACTGGCGGAACTGTTGTTCATCGACAATCGGGATGCGCATCGAACGGCTGGCATCGGCAATCAGCGCCCAGTTGATCGGACGCCTGCCATGCTGCGCCGTTAATGAGATCGTCAGGAGCAGGTAGCCGAGCTGTGGCTCACTGCGCGCTGCAAGCATCAGCGGTGCCGGTTGGGAGGTTATGGTCAGCATCTAGCCCATCGCATCCAGGATAAACGCATACTCAAACGCGACCTCGTCGATCCGATCATAGCGCCCTGATGCACCGGCATGCCCGCCGATCATGTCGGTCTTCAGTACCAGCAACTGTGCATTGGTCTTCACTGCCCGCAGGCGTGCCACCCATTTGGCCGGTTCCCAGAAGACGACCCGCGGATCGTGGATGGCGGCAGTGACGAGCAGCGCAGGGTATGCCTGCGGGATGGTGTGTTCGTATGGTGAGTAGGTGCGCATCACCAGATACTGCTCGGCGATTGCGGGGTTGCCCCACTCTTCATATTCGCTGACTACCAGCGGGATGCTCGGATCACTCATGGTGTTGATCAGATCGACGGCCGGCACACCGGCGATCACGGCACAGAACAGATCAGGCCGCATGGTTGTCACGGCTCCCATCAGCATACCGCCGGCGCTACGCCCTTTGATCGCCAGGTGGCCGGGCCTGGTATACCCGGCAGCGATCAGGTGCTCGGCACATGCAATAAAATCGGTGAAGGTGTTGCGTTTCTGCAGCAGCTTCCCCTGTTCGTACCAGTGTCGCCCGAGCTCGCCGCCACCGCGAATATGGGCAATTGCGACCACGACGCCACGATCGAGCAGGCTGAGACGTTCGGCTTCGAAGCCGACGGTGCTGATCGCACCATAGGCGCCGTAGCCGCGCAGGAAGGTCGGGTTCCCCCCCGGCTGCCGCAGATCGATCCGGTACACGAGCGATATCGGCTCCTGTGTGCCGTCGGCAGCAGTGGCATGGATCCATTCACTGCGGTAGTGTGCGGCATCATACCCCGGCACCTGCTGCTGCCAGTCGATCACGCGGCGCTGCTGCTGCATGTCGTATGCGATCACCGTCTCGGGTGTCGTGAACGACGAATAGCTGAAACGTACACTCGACGCGGCATACTCTTGCAGTTGTTCGTCGATCCCGATCGAGTAGGTCGGTTCGTCGAAGGCCACCTGGTGGCTGGTGTTGTCGTGAAGGTCGATAATAGTGATCTGTTGCCGGCCGGCACGCCGTTCAAAGAGCGCCAGATGAGCGGTGAAGAGCACGAATGCTTCGCGCATGCACTCATCGTCATGCGGCACTACGCTCTCCCAGTTGGTTGGTGCAGGATCAGCGAGTGGTGTGCGCACGACACGAAAGTTCCGCCCACCGTCATTCGTCAGCAGGTAGAGCATGCCATTGCGGTGTTCGACGCGATACTCGATCCCGGCGCGGCGCGGCAGAGCCAGGGTGAAAGCATCCTCCGGCTGATCGGCATGCAACAGGCGAACCTCGGTCGTCGTGTTGCTTTCGAGCAGCAGCACCAGCAGTGTGGCATCGTTCGTCTTACGCAACTGCACATTGAACATGGCATCGGCTTCGTGGTAGATCAGTGTGTCGGTTGCCGGATCGGCGCCAATCCGATGCCGCCAGAGTCGCTCGGGGCGTTTGGCGGCATCGAGCGTGCTATAGAACAGAGTGCGGCTGTCGGCAGCCCATTCGAGGCTATAGTAGGTATTGGCGATCGGCCCTTCGAGCAGTGTGCCGGTGGCAATATCACGCACAAAGAGGTCGAATGTCTCGGCACCACTGGTATCGACCGAATAGGCGAGCAGGCGGCCATCCGGGCTTACGCGCAGCATGCCCAGGCTAAAGAAGGGATTCGTACCGGTCAGTTCCTGTTCGTCAAGCAGCAGCTCTTCGTCGCCACCGGTTACATGGCGGCGGTAGCGGCACGGGTACTGCCGGCCGACCTGATGGCGAGTGTAGTAGCGATACTCACCCGACGGCTCGTGGGCGCTCTCGTGTGTCTCGCTGATGCGTGCCGTGAGTTCGGCGGCCAGGATGCTGCGCAGATCGGCAAGGTACGCAGTCGCGGCGGTGGTATACTCATTTTCGGCTTCGAGATAGGCATACACCGCCGGATCACTGAGATCGCGCAACCATGCATACTCACCGATCAGCGTCTCGCCGTGGCGCGTGGTTGCATACGGGCGAAGCGCCGCGCTCGGCGGCGCCAGTGGTGTGGGCATGGGGGTCGACTCCACAGCAATAGTCTTGTTGCGCTGTGGATCGTACGTGTTCCACTCACAGGTGTCAAGCAGGGAAGCGCATGTCGTTGCCGTGATGTGTATAATCACACCAGACGCCATCCACCAGAAAGATAATGCAACCATGATGAGCGACAGGCCGGCAGCGCGTTCTGTAACCCTATGTATTGTGCTGAGCGAACACCTGACCAGCCACTTCACCGGGCCGCTGGCCGAAGGTGCCGTCGCAGCGGCTATCGAAACATCGGCTCGCCTGATCTTCTATAGCCCACCGCAGTTATCGCTTGATCGCACTCCCTTGACGCTGGCCGATCTGCCGCTGCTGCCGCCGGGTGTCGATGGCTATCTGTTGCCGGAATCAATTACCGACGAGGTCGTTGTATTCTGCCGCAGCACTGGTGCGTCGTTGCTGACGTATGGTGGTGAGCGGCCGGGGTTGCCTTCCATCGGCCTCGATAATCGGGCAGCGGCGCGAGTTGCCGTCGAGCATCTGATCGGTCATGGGTATCGCCGGATCGTGCATCTGATGGGTTTGCCGCTCAGCAGTGATGCGCGTGAACGGCTTGCCGGTTATCGGGATGCCCTGCATGCGGCCGGGATCGCCTACGATCCGGCACTGGTGCTGCAGGGTGCCTTTCGGGCCACCGAAAGCCGTGCGGCAATCGAATCACTGCTTGCTGATGGGGTGCTGTTCGAGGCGATTTTCGCCGCCAATGATCTCAGTGCTCGCGGGGCAATCGATGGTCTGCATGCCAGGGGATTGCGCATCCCACACGATATAGCCATTGTCGGCTTCGATGATTCGCCCGGCAGCAGCTGGTTACAGCCATCGCTGACAACGATCCGTCAATCAATGTACGAGATCGGCCGGCGTGCCATCCTGGCGCTGATGGCACGCACCGAGGGTTCGATCCGCATCGATGCCCCGCTGGTCGTGCGTCTGTCGTGTGGTTGCCTGCCGCGCCCGATCGACCGCATGCCGGAATGGGCCGACGAACTAGCACTGCGCCTTGGTGCCGGGCGCGCACCTGAAGTCGAACCACACACGGCGCGGCAGTGGGTCGAGCAGATCGATCTGCCGATCGATAATCTCGAACGCTGGATCACGCAACTCGATCAATCGATCGCCGCCGCACGGCGGCGTGGCTGGTATATGCCGGCACTGCGCGATGCACTGGCCGTCTGGCGTGCGCAGCAGATCGACGCCGGGCTCAGCCCGGCTCGGATCGATGCGCTCCATACCACCGCCAAAGATCGCCTCAGCCTGGCCAATGAGCATGAGGCACAGCGCCTGCAGACTGCGCGTGAAGATCGCATGAATATGATTGCGTATCTGATCGATCTGCTGCGGGCGCGCTCTTCCGACGAAGCACTCGAAACGGTCTTGCAGGTTATTGTGCTGAGCGGTGCGCGCCGCTCGCTGGCGGCACAGCGCCTGAGCGACGGCTCGTATGCCGGGTATGTGGTTGAGCCGGGGCAGAACAGCATGCGCCCCTGGATCTGCCCGTCCCGTGATTTTCCCACTATGGATCTGCTTGGCGCGGGCGAGAGCTTGCTCTTCTTGCCAGTGCGCTATGATACCGATGGCCGGATCGGACTGATCGGTATTGTCGAGAGCGATGCACGTGGGCATCTGGATCTCGACGATCTGTTGCTGCGCAGTGTTGGGACGTTTCGTTCGATTCGGTTGCTCAACGAGACATTACGCGAGCTTGATGTGGCGCGCTCGGTGCAACTCAGCCTGCTGCCGCGCCGTGCTCCGGTCAGTGCCGATTTCGATATCGCCGGCGACTCGCGCACGGCCCGCCTTGTCGGTGGTGATCTCTACGGCTACTATATGCGCCCCGAAGGCGCGATGGCGCTGGCTGTCGGGGATGTAGCGGGTAAAGGCATGCCGGCGGCGCTGCTGATGTCGGCGTGTGTCGCCGCACTCGCCGGCGTGATGCAATCGAATCTCTCGCCCGGGCGTGCTTTGCAGCGCATCCACGAAACGCTGCTGCTCTCGGTCGGCCGTGGCCAGAACGCCGCGATCGGGCTGGTTTATCTCGATGGCTCGATCGCCTGTGTGGCGAATGCCGGGGCCATTGCACCCATCCTGCGGAATACTGCCGGCGTCGAGTTGCTTGATATTGGTGGCCTGCCGCTTGGAACCCCCCTTTCGGCGCAGCTTCCGTATCGCGAACAGATGATCGAACTGGCGGCCGGCGATATGCTGATCCTCAGTAGTGATGGAATCGTCGAAGCGATGAATCCACGTGGCGAACTCTTCGGCTTTGATCGGCTGCTGGCGGCGGTGGCCGACGGGCCGACATCGACGGCAGCCGCTATGATCGCGCATCTGTATGCGGCCGTTGATGCGTTTGTTGGCGATGCCGAGATCCACGACGATATGGCGTTGGTGGTGGTGCGCCGGGTTCCCCAGGCGATCTGACGGCTCAGCCGCCGCTGCTTCCGGCAGCCAGCATATGCTGCATCACGCCGAGCGGCCCGCTGATCTCTTCAAGTTTCAGCATCTGTTCGAGAAACGGCCGGTAGGGGTGGGGCGACGCCAGCATGCGGGCGGCAGCCTTGCGGCAGCCAAGATAGGTCAGATGGCGGTAGGCCACCCATTCGGCGAACCCCTCGCGTAGCGCTTCATTGTCAAGCAGCGGGCAGTTCTCGCTCTGCCAGGCATGCGCATATTCGTGTGCCACCACGGCACGAAACGTCAACTTCGGCAACCCATAGAGCATGTAGATCGTCCGGTTGCGGCCATGACGGTAGTAGAGCCCGAAGATAACTTCATCGGCCGGCTGCGATACTGCGCTGTGTTGTTGCACATCTGCCAGGGTCGGTGCATCGACCAGGCGAAACTCGACTCCGACACGTAACTCTAGCCCCAGTTGCCGCACAATTGCGGCTGTTGTTTCGGTATACAGGCGCAGTGCTTCTTCGGGATGATAGATCGCCGTTGTATTGCAGCGCTCACACAGTATACGCCCATCGTGCAGGCGCCATGAGCGATCGCTCAGCGGCACACCGCATGTGGCGCAGCGCGGCCGCTCGGTGGCACAGCGTGTACAGTAAGCCTCGTTGCGCCCGGGCAGGCGAAAATATGTAGTGCCGATTGCCTGACCGCACGCGGCACACTGCAGGCGGGTGTCTGTCTCTAGCATGGCTGGTATTGTACCGCGTTTCTGCTGCGGCCGGGCATAATGCCCCGATCTTGCCAGTGCGGAAGATCGGAAGAGCGGCGTGGGGGGGAAGA
>CALLZL010000001.1 GCA_937859575.1 uncultured Chloroflexota bacterium | reverse complement strand
GGCAGCATGTCGGTTGCCCGCGCATTCTCATCCGGCCAGAAGGTCGACATCACGTTATCCCACGTCGAGTTGAGCTCGTCGAACTTGACCAGCAAGTGGTTCGACGACTCACGGCCGTGGGTAAAGGCGCCCTGGAATGATTCCTGCGTCTTCTCAGCCGGCACACACTTGTTGTACTGCTGGTAGTAGCCATTGAGCAGGCTCTGGCGCACCGGCGGTGTACCGGTTGCGTTGGTGTAGGCCTGCTGCTGCTCGGCCGACGCGAGGAACTTCACGAAGTTCCACGCCATGTCGGTGCTCTCGGCATCCATCCCGGCGGTAATGCTCCACGGGTCGGTGAAGATCGTGGCGCGGATATTGGCATCAGGCGTGCCCCACGGCAGTGGTGCAGCACCCCAGCAGAAACCGTTCGGGTCGTCGATGATCGGCTTGTAGTTCCAGTGGCCCCAGCCACCCGTCATGAACATACCGACCTTGCCCGAAAGGAATGCACCACCGAGCTGGTTCAGCGCATCGACAGCTGCCTGATCCGGCGCAACCCGATGGACATACACCAGGTCATGCACTTCCTGGAAGGCCTTGGCATACTGTTCGTTGTTGTTGCTGAGCGGTGCCGAGTAGCCGCTCTCCAGGGCATCCTGTGAGAACGGATCCAGGCCCCACATCATCGGGATCGAGTCGAATGCCGGCCAGAGACCATTGACGCCGCCGTACACTGCGGTGTTGATATCGTCGTAGTTCTTCGTCAGCTGCTTGGCGGTATCGAGGAAGGCCTCCCACGTCCAGCTCTTATCGCTCCAGTCGCTTGGCGGGTAGGGGATACCGGCCTCATCGAACAGCTTCATGTTGTAGTAGACATAGCTGCCGGTGGTGAGGAACGGAATACCATACTGCTTGCCGTCGATGTTGTAGATCCCGAACACCTCGGGGATGAAGTCACTGGTGTCGAAGCTGTCGCGCTGGATGAGCGGGGTCAGGTCGGTAAGCAGGCCGCGGGCGCGGTCGCTCGCGAAGCCATCGCCACCCCAGTTGGGAGTCCAGACGTGCAGCGGCTCACCGGCGGCGATCATCGACTCACGCCGGATGGCAATATCATCCTGCACGATGTTGATCACCTTGATGAAGATATCCGGTGCGGCTGCGGCATACGCCGGCAGCACCACTTCACGCTCCCAACGGTTCTCGGTCGCATTGGTACGAACCATCCAGACCAACGTCTTCTGGCCGGGCTGCGCTTCCTGCGCAAAGTCGAGCACCGGGGTCGGTGTCGGCAGTTCTTCGGCCGGTGCCGCGGGGGCGGCGGTTGGTGCATCAGCCGCCGGCTGGCTTGCCGGCTGGCCACCACCACAGGCACTCAGCACCAATGCCAGTGCCGCCATCATAACTAACCAGGGATAGTTCTTGTTGAGCCTCATGCTCATCTCCTTTGTTGGCAGAGAACATCTGTTGCAGCACCGCTGCTGCGTGCAGGATCTTGAGGATCTTCCACCTCCTTTTGCTAGCAGGCTACCGTGACCAGAGCGCTTGCGCGCAGGTGTTGGTGTGTATTGCGGTGCGCCATGCAATTGCACAGCGCACCACGCATCGATATTAGCCCTTCACACCCGAGACGACGATCCCCTGGATGAAGTAACGCTGGGCAATGAAGAACAGGATCACCGGCGGAATGATCGTCGTGACCGATGCAGCCATCAGCAGGTGGAAGGCAGTGCCGCCGAACGGAGCGCGGAACTGTTGCAGGCCGAGTGAGATCGGATAGTTCTTATCGCTCGTCAGGTAGATCAGCGGCCCCATGTAATCGGTATAGTGGAACATGAAGCTCATGATCGCGACTGCACCGAGTGCCGGCAACGAGAGCGGCAGAATGATCCGCCACCAGATGCCAAGATAGTTGGCACCATCGATCAACGCCGCCTCTTCGTAGTCACGCGGTAAGCCTTTGTAGAACTGCCGCAGCAGGAAGATCAGGTACGCGCTGCCGAAGAACTTCGGCACGATCAGCGGCAGGAAGGTGTCGATCCAGCCGATGCGCGAGAAGACCATATACTGCGGGATGAGCGTTACCCAGAAGGGCAACATCATCGTCGAGAGCACCAGCACGAAGAGTGCGTTCTTGCCCGGCGCACGCAGGCGGGAAAAGCCGTAGGCCACCAGCGACCACGAGAGCAGCTCGCCGAACATGGCACCGCCGGCATAGAACATCGTGTTGCGGAAGTAGTTATCAAACCGGTTGGCACCGGTCAGAGCATCGGTATAGTTCTGCCACTGCGGCACGACCGGAACCCAGGTCGGCGGGAAGATCGCCACCTCGGCGCGTGTCTTCAGTGATGTTGAGATCATCCATGCCAACGGAAACAGGATGATCGCGACCCCCAGAAGACAGAGCGCGGTTGCGATCACGCGGATGATCTGCTCTTGCCGTGCCTTACTCGCCCATACACCGCGATGTACTTGCTGAGCCGGCCGCACGACGGGGCCTGTTGTGGTTGTATCTGCCATGGCTTACCTCCTCCGTCGCTTAGAGCGCGCCCTCTTCATCGGCTTCATAATAGACATAGCGGCGTGATAGCCAGAACATGAGTAGTGTCAGCAGCAGGATGATGACCATCAGGATCCATGCCTGTGCCGACGCCATACCGACCCGGTAACGCCTGAAGGTATTGAGGAATAGGTAGAGATTGTAGAACATTGAGGAGTATGCCGGGGCACCAAGGTTGTTGCCGCCGCTGATGACATACGCCGCAGTGAAGAGCTGCATGGCACCAATCACACCGGTAATCGAGGTGAATAGAATGACCGGCGAGATCATCGGGATGGTGACGTTGAAGAACTGCTGAATACGTGAGGCACCATCGATCTCGGCAGCTTCATACAGGGCCGTCGGCACACCCTGTAAGGCCGAAAGGAAGATCAGCATACTTGCGCCAAACCCCCACAGCGACATCAGGGTGTAGGAAGGAATAACCCAGTTGGGATCCTGTAACCAGCGTGGCCCTGAAAGGCCAAGTGGGATCATGCCATCGGGGCCGACGAAGTTGCGGATGACGACGTTGATGATGCCGAACTGCGGGTTGAGCAACCAGCTAAACAGCAGCGCCACCGCGACACTCCCGGTCAGGAGCGCCGGCAGATAGAAGAGGGTACGGAAGACCCCCAACCACGGAACCTTCTGGTTGAGCAGCAGTGCCAACAGCAACCCGAAGATGATTCCAAGCGGAACCGAGAGCAACGTATAGTAACTGGTGACCTGTAACGACTTCCAGAAGATCGAATCACCCATAAGAGATGCGTAATTCGCCAGGCCAACCCATTCCGGCGGGTTGCGGAAGTCGAAACGCGACAGGCTGTAGTAGCCGGTCATGAGAATCGGATAGGTCGTGAAAGCCAGGAAACCGATCACCCACGGCGAGATGAAGAACCAGAACCAGAGCGCTTCACTACGCTCGATCTTCCCGGCCGGGATGAGCCCGAAGAGCGCCGGCTTGCGCCGCCTAGCCCCCGGTACCGCCGAAGTTTGTACAGCCACCGTTCCGCTCCTTTCCCATTCCTGTTACTGCCACAGGCTCACCACCTGCCCGTCGGTCGTTCGTACATAGACGGTTTGCCCCGCGATGATCGGAGCCGTCGGCGCAAGTGACCGCAATGGCTGGGCCCAGATGCTTGCCCCGGTTGCAATATCGAGTGCTACCAGTTCGGTGTTTCCACTCAATCCGCTCACGACAAACGCCTGATCACCGGCGACTGCCGGTAGCGATACGAAGTTGATATTGTGGTACTGCCATAACTGTTCGCCACTCGTGAGGTTATAGGCATAGAGTGTTTCGTTGGATTTGATGAAGGCATGATTGCCCTGGGCACCTGCGGGTATAAGGGTCTGCCCTTCGATTCCGGCCGACCAGAGTTCGCGCCCATCGCTGCGAGCCAGCACGATCAGCCGATCACCACTGCTGACCAGCAGCGACTGATCGGTCACCACCGGGGCGAAGTAGATCGCGGATGCCATCGGCCGTGACCAGACCATCGTGCCGTTGGCCTGGTCGATTGCATAGGTGAAGCGGAAATCGGAGATGTAGATCTGGCCATCGGCCACGGCCGCCGATGAAGTGATCAGATCCTGGGTCGCGAATTCCCAGCGTACCTGCCCATCGAGTGCGTCAAGCGCATACACTTCCTGGCCGGCACCAATAATAACCATGCCATCAACAATCACCGGCGAGGTGAGATGCCCGCCAAAATAGCCGGTGTCGGCTCGACTCAGCCGGCGTGGCGTAAACGACCAGACCTGTGTGCCGTCATCGAGGTTGAGGGCGATCAGTTGCCCCTGGTTGTTGGCCTCGACCCGCACATAGGCCATATCGCCGCTGACTGCCGGCGAGACATACAACCCACGGTAATCGAAGCTCCAGCGTTCGCGGCCGGTCGCTAGTTCGACGGCCTGCAGCCGATCTTTGAGTTCGATCAGCGCCAGGCCACGCGCCACAACCGGTGGTGATCCGGCTTCATCAAGGCTGGCGGTACCGATCTGGCGCTGGCTGCGCAGTGGTAATGCCAAGGCTGTCGCGCTGGCACGCGTCCGCGCTGGATTCAGCCCCTCCATGGCCCATTCGGCTGTTCCGGGTGGGGCCAGTGGTAAAGGCGGAGCATTCGGGTCAAACAGGATCTCGTTTGCGGGAAGCGGAACAACCAGTGGAACGGCTGCAGTTTGGGTTGACGATGGGCTTGTACGGGTGGCAACAAAAACAATCGACCCGATCAACAGGACGATGGCCAGGATCCATAAGCGACGTTGCTCTATATCGTTCACACCAAACTCCGTGCTGATGTTATGAGGTATCGGATGCTACCGGCTTGATTCGGGTGGTGGTGCCGTCGACTCACGGACAATCAGCCGGGTGCTCATCGTGACCTGCAGCCGTGGCTGTTCGGGATCTTCGATCAGGCGGCAGATATGGCTTCCGGCCAGTTCACCCATTTCGTACAACGGTTGATGGATCGTCGTAAGTGCCGGGTAGCTGATCTGCGCCTCAGGGATGTCGTCGAAGCCGATCACCGAGACATGCTCCGGGATACACAGCCCGCGCTGACGAATGGCGTGCATGGCACCGACCGCCATTTCATCGTTACTGGCAAAGATAGCCGTTGGCGGCTGGTCGAGATCAAGCAAGGCATTTGCACCTTCGTGGCCGGCAAGAGCTTTGAAATCCCCTGGTACGACCAGCGATGAATCGAATGGAATGCCGTAATGCTGCAGTGCGGCTCGGTATCCATCACGGCGGATCGCCCCAACCGGGACATCGCTCCGCCCACAAATGATTCCGATCCGCCGATGCCCAAGGGTGATTAGATGCTCGGTGGCATTATAGGCACCCTGAAAGTTATCAACCGCAATATAGTTTGTGTCGAGCTCGTAGTGTAGATCGATCAGAATGACCGGCAACTGATCCTGGCTCAACAGATACGCATGCTCAAGACTTGGTTCAACCGGTAGGACAACAATCATACCATCAATACGCCGGCTACGCTGCAGGCTGACCATCATCTCGATTTGTGTTGCTTCCCTGGTTGCCGCAAGGAGCAAAAATCGCCCCCGATCATGCAAACCACGTGCTACACCATCTATGATCTGCGTAAAAAATGGGCTGGTGACCGATTCAACCACCAGGCCGATGATATCCGATCGATTGCGAGAAAGCCCAACTGCATTGGCATTGGGATGATAGTCAAGATCCGCGATGGCCTGTAACACCTGCGTGCGTGTCGTCTCCGACACATATGGGCTGTTGTTAATCACACGTGAGACTGTCTGGTGTGAGACTCCGGCCCGGATCGCAACTTCGCGAATGGTTGTACGGCGCATGGCTCATCCCCACGATTGTCGAGGATCCCCAGCACATGCCTGTCCTGGATCTGGTGTAGAGTCAGGCCAGCAATGGCGGAAGCGAGACGGATATCCCTTCCACTGCAGCAACGAAAAGATCCGGAGACTTTGCTTTTCGTAACTGTTATTTATTGGAAAACTATATGTGACGGGTCACATTATAGCATTGTGTGGCATGCTGTCAAGCATACCTATCCTCATTGTCAGGCCCGATGGGGGTGTGAGGGCGGCTCCCACAGGTATCGGCGGAGATCGATACGCCCTTGGGTGTTGAAGACCACCCCTTCGGCTTCGAGGAGCGCTCGTTGGAGTTCGGCGTGATACTCGTTGCTGATGCGCCCGGCCACATTCACCACTCGCCACCAGGGTACCTGGTGTGCCTGTTCGCCGCTCAGCGCATGCAATGCCCAACCGACGCCACGGGCACCGCGAGGGGTTCCGCAGAGCATGGCGATCCGGCCGTAGGTGCTTACCAGGCCGTATGGGATGCGGCTAACCAGTGTGTAGATGTCGTCGTAGTAGCTCATGCGTTTGGATCATCATACCGTTCGAATGTGCCATCGTCATAGACCACGAAGATCGTCGGGCCACGGCCCATGCCATTCCGACTGTAGATCATCATACCACGGGCGTATGGTTGGAGTGCACCTTCGATCAGCCCGACTTCGGGGGCGGTTGCAAACCCGAGTACATCACGTACTTCGGGGTAGGTGGGCCATACACGGCCGAAGCCGCGCACCGGCATGACCTGGCCGGGTGGTGGTTCGAGCGGTGTGGCGGTCGGCAAGATCTCAAGTTCGGCCTGATCGAAGCGAAACCAGTTGCCCTGGTCGCGCCCAAGGAAGGCGTAGATCTGTTCGCGTGGTGCGAAGTA